>CAKUXU010000008.1 GCA_934700635.1 uncultured Eubacteriales bacterium
AGGTTATAGGGAGAAGAAAAAATTTAAAATTATCTGTTTCATATACTACCAGGTTGCCCCGTGAAGGCGAAGTTGACGGGGTGCATTATAATTTCGTAACTAAAGACGAATTTTTGTCCTTAGTGAAGAGCGGTGAGATGCTCGAATATGCTGAGTATTGTGGAAATTATTACGGAACTCCAAAGAAATCAGTTGAAAATGAGATTAAAAACGGTAATAACGTTATTTTAGAAATCGAAGTTCAAGGTGGAAAACAAATTTTAGAGAAGTGCCCTAAGGCTATTGGAATTTTTGTTATTCCTCCGTCTATTAGGGTACTTTATAGTAGATTGAATTTAAGGGCGTTGGATTCTGAGGAAATTATTTTAAACAGAATGGAAGAATGTCGCAGGGAAATCGAGTTTGCAAAAAATTATGATTATATTGTTGTGAACGAGTGTATAGAAGATTGTGCCAGTAATATTTTGAAGATTATTGACTCTCAGTGCATGAAGTTTGAAAGCATGAAATCGAAAATTGAGGAGGTTTTGGAAAATGCGTAAACTTTCTGTGGATGATATGATGATGGGAAAGGTTAGCAATTATCCTTTAGTAGTGGCTGTAGCCAAAAGAGCTCGACAAATAACAGATGATATAATTATGAATAGTAAAGTTGTAACGGAAAAACCTGTAAAAATGGCTTTTGAAGAAATAAAAAACCATGAATATGATATTTTTGAGCCAGAAGATTAGTTATTGTTTTTGATATTTGAATGTGTAACGTAGATTTATTTGTTTACGTTGCACATTTTTATTTGACATATTTTTTGAAAAGTAGTATTATTTATACGAAATAATTTTATTTGAAAGGTATGTGATTTTATGGAAAACAATATTCTTAAATTCAGTTATAACGAAAAAGATAGCAATTTTGAAGATACTGTTTCTTCTTTAAAAAAATATACTGAAGAATTTAGTGATGCATATAAGGTTAAAATTATCACTTCTTTTGATAAAAAATCTGCCAAGTTGTTTGATAACTTTTGTGGAAATTTAATATATAGAGAGCTTGAAATTGAAAAGTTAGATAAAACTTTAGATGAATGTAGAAAAATGCTTAAAAATGGAGAAGAAAAAGAAGCCGCAAAAAAATTTTTAAGTAAAAAGAGCGGGATTCTTATGCTTGTTGAAAATTTAAAAAAACTTAAAAATAATACTAAAATTATTGAAGAGTTTGCCAAGAAAAAAACAACGCAGCAAGGAAAAGATGGAAATAAGATTTTTGAGAATTTTAGCAAAAAAATTAAATCTATTTTCGGTAGTAAGTTAATCGAAAATAGTTCTGTAGCAAAATATTTTTATGATAATTGCTTACAAATATTTGTTGAAATGTGTGAAAAAGACAAAATAAAAACTACTTTAAACTCCCTTCAAATATGCGAAGCAAACATAAAAAAACATATTGAAAATAAATCCAATAAAAATTCCAAAGTTGATAAAAGCAATAAAAATGTTTCTTTTAATTTTCCTAAATTTATGTATAAAAAACAACGACTCAACATTAAACTTACACCGATTATTAATGCGTGCGAAAAATATATAGATGATTGGAAGAGTAAATATGGTAAACCTAGCAGCGATTTTAACATGCATTTGATTTATGATTATTTAGATTTTGAAGGTTTTGAAAAATCTATTGAAGAATGTAAGGAAATGATTACTAATTTTAAAAATAAAAAATCTAAATCTGAAAAAGAACGAACAGCATTTCTTAAAACTATTCGTGATAAGTTGTCTTCAAATGGTGTCTTTACTGAAAAAATGAGTTTAACAATAATTTTCCAAAAATCAGCTTATTTAAATAATAATGCTATAGGAAGTTTTACTAATTATTATAAAAATAAAAATAGTAAAACAGAAAGTCAATTTAATGGAGATTATAAAAACATGATAAAATCTGCACACCGTAAATTTAGCGATAAAGAAAGAGATGAATTTGTAGAGAAACATTTGGGTAGCTTTATAAGTATTGTTTCAAAATTGCCCGGTGCTTTGAATAAAGATTCAAATTTTTTAGATTGTGCTGAAGATATTAATAAAATAAAATAGAGTGTGAATTAGTTTGGAAATTAATATGATTGCTAAAATAGCAATAAGTAAAATAAATTATGAAAATGATTTGCTTTACAGTTATAAAATACCATTAATCCTTCAGGATTTCGTTGAAGTTGGTAAGAGAGTGATAGTTCCTTTTGGAAGAAGCAATCGAAAATATCAAGGATACATTTTTGAAATTAGTTTTAGTGAAAATACTAAAGATTTAAAAAGTATTCAAGCGGTGCTGGATGAAGTACCGCTTATTTCTTGTGAAATGATTAAAATTGCAAAAATGATTAAATCTAATTGTTTTTGCTCCTATGGTGAAGCTATAAATTTAATGATCCCGAAAGAAATGGGGGGTAAAATAAAAAAAATAAAATATTTTTTAAATAATGAAAGTACTACTGAACTTAGTGATCACGAAAAGGATTTTATAAATAAAATTAAAAATAAAAAATTTTTTTCGAGTGAAGATTTAAAAAATTTAAAAATTAAAAATGCAAATACTATTTTAAATTCTCTTTTAGATAAGAAAGTCATTTGTGAAAACATTGATATTTCTAGACAAACAAAAAAGAAATCCCTTAATTTTATAAAGGTAAATCCCGAAATTTTTTCGGATCAAATTTTGCTTACTAAAAAACAAGAGAAAATATATGATTTTTTAAAGCAAAATAAAGTTTCAAGTATAAAAGAAATTTGTGAGAAACTTTCTGTGAGTAGTTACTGTGTTAATACTCTTATTAAGAAAAATATTTTAATTAGAACTGAAATTAATACAAATGAGGAAAATATAAAAAACACTGCAGACTTTACTCTTTCTTCTGCTCAAAATGAAGTATTCGAGGGTATGATTAAAATTTTTAAGGAAGAATGTTATAAAGTTTCTTTAATCAGAGGTATTACAGGTAGCGGAAAAACTCAAATAATTCTAAAAGTAATTGATGAAGTTTTAAAAAGAGGTAAAAGTGTTATTTTTCTTGTGCCTGAAATTGCACTAACAATTCAATTTACTAAAATTTTAACATCAAGATATTTTGAAAAAGTAGCGGTTATGCATAGCAAAATTACAGGATATGAAAAAGCCAAAGCTTGGAAAGAAATATCAGAAGGTAAAATAAAAGTTGTGGTAGGAGCAAGAAGTGCTATATTTGCTCCTGTTAAAAATTTAGGACTTGTAGTAATTGATGAAGAACATGAATTTACTTACAAATCCGAACAAAACCCTCGATTTGATGCCAAAGATGTTGCAAAACTCAGATGCAAAATAAACAACTGCATGATGATTCTTTCTTCTGCTACTCCTTCGCTTGAAAGTTATTATATGGCGAAAAAAGGGAAATACAGTTTATTTCGGTTAGATCAAAGATACGGGGAATACTCACTCCCAAATGTTAAAATAGTTGATATGAACGGAAAGTTTAACAGTGAGGGACAAGTTCTTTTTAGTAATTTTCTTATTTCTGAAATTGAAAAAACTTTCAAAAACGGGAAACAATCTATAATTTTTCTTAACAGGAGAGGGTATAATACTTTTGTTAAATGCTTAGAATGCGGAAAAGTTCAAATGTGCCCTAATTGTAGTGTTTCTCTTAGTTACCATAAATTTGGTCATAAACTTCTATGCCATTACTGTGGGTATCAAAGAGATTTACTTGAAACTTGCATGGACTGCGGATCTGAAAAAATTGTTTACCTTGGATTTGGAACGCAAAGAGCTCAAATGCAACTTGAAGAGCTAATACCTGAAGCTAAAATACTAAGAGCAGATTCAGATACTAAAGATTTTTTAAACCATAGTGTTATAGAAGATTTTGAGGAAGGTAAATACGATATTTTACTGGGAACACAAATGATATCTAAAGGATTTAATTTTCCTGGTGTTACTCTTGTAGGTGTTCTTATGGCGGATCAATATCTTTATAGTGGTGATTTTAGAGCTTCTGAAAAAACTTTTTCTTTAATTACTCAAACTATTGGAAGGGCAGGAAGATTTAAATATCCAGGAAAAGCAATAATACAAACTTTTACTCCTGAAAGTAATGTTTTAAAACTTGCTGCTAAACAAGATTATGAAGGTTTTTTCAATTATGAAATTGCTTTAAGAAAGCTTATGCTTAATCCTCCTTTCGCAGACATTTGTTTAATAATTTTCAGAGGTAAAAAGCAAGAAAATATCCGTAACATGAGTTACGAATTTTTTAGTGAAATAATAAACTTTTCGAAAGGTATTTATAGTGGAATTCCTTTAAGAGTTTTTCCGCCTGTATCTGCGAATATAGAGAAAATAGCTGGATTTTACAGGTATAAAATTGTGATTAAATGCAGAAATTCAGAAAAGTTTAGAAATATGATAAGTGAAATAATTATAAAATTAAAAAAAGTCAGTAAATATAAAAACACCTCAATCATAGTGGATATTAATCCTATTTCGATTTTATAAACTCCTTTATAACTATAGCAGCATTTTTTGAAGATGTTTCTAAAAATGAATAAAAATCTATATGAGAGTTATTGTCTGCACTGTCTGAAATACTTCTAACAGAAACAAACTTAACTCTATTTAAAAAACAAACCTGAGCTATACTTCCTGTTTCCATGTCGCATGCAAGACCACCGAATTCGTCTTTTAATTCTTTCAATTTTTCTTTTGAATTTATAAATTGATCACCCGTTAAAATAGTTCCAATATGTACAGCGGTGTTTTTCAGATGTTTTTTTGCACTTCTTAAAATTTTATCTGAAATTTCTTTGCAACAAGGAATACTTACTGTATTTATCCCGCTTATTTCTCCTTTTTTTCTGTTTGGAAATGCCGAAATATCAAAATCATATTCTATAGCATAGTCCGAGATTACTATATCTCCGACTTTTATTTTTTTATCTATTGCTCCGGCAACACCAACATTTAGAATTATTTCCGGTCTATACTTATTAATTAAACTTTGAGCACACATAGCCGCATTTACTTTTCCGACACCGCAAAGTGTAGCAGCACATTCAATATTATTTATTTTTCCAAAGATAAATTTAAAAATGCCAAAAGTTTCATATTTTATGTTTTCCATAAGGTTTATTATCTCTTTCAGTTCTTGTTCCATGGCGCATATAATTGTGATCATTTTACTTACTCCGTATTTTTAGAATATTTATAGCATTATTTTCGCATACTAACTATATTATAAATATTTTTATAAATAATAAAAGCATAAATGAGGAGGATTTATTTTGGATTACTTAAAAGCTTTTGTAGTAGGTGGATTTATTTGCGTTTTAGCACAAATACTTATTGATAAAACTAAAATGACTCCCGCAAGAATATTGGTTTTACTTGTTGTTACGGGTGTTTTTCTAACAGCAATCGGGGTTTATGAGCCTATAGTTAAATTTGCAGGCGCAGGAGCAACTGTTCCGCTTTGTGGATTTGGATATTTAATGGCTACAGGAGTTGTGGAAGCAATTAAAGAGCAGGGAATACTAGGAATTATATCAGGAGGATTAACTGCAGGTGCTGCTGGAATTTCTGCAGCTGTATTTTGTGGATATTTAGCAGCGCTTTGTTCGAGGTCTCAAGATAAGTCATGAATAAAATTTACTCGTTCCCATGAGCTACTAAAAGCTTATGGGATTTATATATTTAGCTATTGTGAAAAAATAATATATTGATATAATAAAATTAAAAAAGTTATTTAGGAGAATTAAATTGAAGGATTTATCAAATATAAAAACAGTAAAAGAAATTATTTCAAAAAATGGTTTTAAATTTTCGAAGAGTTTAGGACAAAATTTTATAATTGATCCCGAAGTTTGTCCAAAAATGGCACAATCTTGCGCTGAGAGCGAAGGAATTATAGAAATTGGACCAGGGATAGGAACTTTAACGCTTGAACTTGCAAAAAGATTTAAAAAAGTCGTTGCTATTGAAATAGATAAAAGACTGATTCCTATTATTAAAAGCAATTTTGAAGAGTTTACAAATGTTTCAATTTTGAATCAAGACATTTTAAAAACGGATATTGATGAAATTATAAATAAAGAATTTAAAGGCTTTGAAAGTGTGGGTATTTGTGCAAATCTTCCTTACTACATAACATCTGAAGTAATAATGCATTTGCTTGAAAGTAGATTTAAAATAAATTCTATTACGGTAATGGTACAAAAAGAAGCTGCCGAGCGAATATGCGCTTCTCCAGGGACGAGAAAATCGGGTGCTATTAGTGTTGCAGTTAGGTATTTTGGAGATCCTAAAATTCTTTTTAATGTCAATAAAACTTGTTTTATTCCTGCACCTAATGTAGATTCAAGTGTTATAAAAATAGATATAAAAAATAGCAATTCTGCTCGAATTAAAGATAAAGATACATTTTTTAAAGTTGTTAAAGCGGCTTATTTTCAAAGAAGAAAAAATTTACTTAATTCTTTAAGCGCTGGTCTTGGTATTTCTAAAAACGAAATTTCTTTGATTTTGGAAAAATCATTTGTAAATCCAAGCTTGAGAGCAGAGAATTTAAAGTTTGAAGATTTTATTAATATATCAAATGTGATCTGCGAAAATTATATTCGGGAAAATAAATAAATTATTTTAAATAAAAAAGCCTTGACTTTTAAGCCAAGACTTTTTTTAATTCAAATTTTTTTAAGTTATTATCTTCTCCAAAAGAACAATGCAGAAGCAACAGATTTTACAGCAACGGTTGCAGCAGTTTTTGTGGTACTGCCTAATGCACTTAATAAACGAATAGGAGCCCCAAATAATACAGCATGTCTAGAATTTACTTTTACGTTGTCACCAAAATAATTTTCTTCTTTGCTATCCTTTAATTTAAGTGTTTCCTCTACCATTGTAGAAATACTGTGCCATGAAAGTATATTTAGGTAGTTAAGAAGACCTTCACTGGGTGCTCTATTAATACCCCAAGATTCTCCAAAATGTTCATAACCTAATAATCCCATTCCAACTTTTGCAACAGTATCTCCAACACGCCAAATACGAAGTGCATGGCTTTTGATTTCTGGAAGAACCAGACGTGCAGCATTGTGTGCAGCTCTAGACAAAACGCGAGGTGAGCAGAAAGTTATCATTTGAATGCGGCCTCTAAAAGCTTTAGGTTGTTGTTGTAAATCTAAAGCTGCTAATGTTGCAAGTGCACCGCCTAAACTATGTCCTGTTACTAAAACTTTAGGTTTCATATTAGTTTTTTTATAGCATTCTTCTACTTTTTCTATCATTTCTTTACGAAATTCTTCATATCTATTATAAAATCCCGCATGCACACGTGCATTCCCTAAAAATTCACAATCTCTACCAACAAGTGCATTTAAATCAGTTGCAGCATCTCTCAAGTTAGCTGTTCCATGGAAAGTAACTACGACATATGGTTCGCCGTCTATTTCTTCATACTTTACAAACCCAGCAGCTACTCCTCCTATATTTCCAAAAGTGTTTTCTTCTTTACTATTTGGATCTAAACATTCATTTTCATAAGCTTTTTCACTTAACTTAGCAGCATGATATATTACATTGTATAAATGTTGCCCTACACATTTCATTCTACTTTTGATAATTTTCGGGTCTGTAATTTCAGGAGTTGGACAATAGTCCTCTTGAATAATCTCAGGTAGTATACCTGCAGATTCCTTACAACAATTTTCTTGAATTGTTGTATTAGGTATATATTGAGCTGCTCCACAGCTTGAACTGAAAGCTACTAATAAACCACTTAAAACAGCACTTAATTTAACTTTTGTATTCATATACAACTTCCTTTACTTTAAATTATTTTTTCTTTCGATGTAATCATATTCTAACATATAAAATATATTTTGTCAACACTTTTTTTAAAAAATTATTATATTAATAATATATAATTTCAATAGCTAAAAAAGATTTATTTAATTAATTTAGTATATTTTTTAATAATAACTATTAAATCTGTATTTTTTATTCCTCTGAAAGATAATTAGATTGCAAATCTAACAAGTCATACAAGTATTTCTAGCAGACTCGGAAGTATTAATTTTTAAATTAAATGTAGGCAAATCTAACAATATAAATAATAATTATGAAGTGGATTTTATATTTTACCAATTTATAATTTAGTTATATTTTAAAGTTTCTATGAAAAATGATATTTATTGAGTATTTGTATATGTTTTACCTTTACAAAATAAAAATTAGATTATCAAAAATGATAATCTAAAATTTGTATAGAAAAATTCAAATTACAACTTTACAAAAAAATTATTAATTCAACTTTGACTCAATTAATTAGGCTACCACCATGAAATGGAGGCTTATAATAAAACACAGTTAACCACTTGCTTTTTGTTGTTTGTTCACTGTGCAGTCGAGATTATTAATACACATATATGATGACATAAAATTTCCACTGCAATTATCTTCAAACTGCAGTGGATACTTGGCTGAGAAGGAGTGATTCGAACCCTAGCGCCGATCGCTCGACCTACACCCTTAGCAGGGGCGCCTCTTCAGCCACTTGAGTACTTCTCCAAAACCATATTAAATTGTTATGTTGGCGGAGAGAGTGGGATTCGAACCCACGGTCCCTTGCGGGATCACCAGTTTTCAAGACTGGCTCCTTAAACCACTCGGACACCTCTCCAAATGTATTGTAGTTATTCTATCATAAGTTGTAAATGTATGTCAAGAGTAAAATTTCATAAATAATGAATTTTTAATATTAAACTTTCAAAATTTTTATTGCAAAGAAACTTGACACTGGTATATACTCAAAACAAAAAGCATAATAGTGCTTTAAAATTGAACAATAATTTATATTTTGGAGGATACTCAATAATGAGAGGTATTAAGAAGTTTTTTTCTTTTATAGGGTTGACTACTATATTAACTCTTAATTTTTCTATAATATCTGCAATTAATTTTTACAAAGATAATTTAAATTGTGATTCGGTTTATATGGTTAATTTTAATTCTGGTATGCCTGTAGTTGAAAAAAATATATCTAAAAGGAGAAGTCCTGCATCGCTCACTAAAATTATGACTTTTATAGTAGCATATGAAAATTCCCAAAACAGAAACGACACTAAAGTTCTTATAACAAAGGAAATCCTTGATAATGTTGACCCTGAAAGCTCTGGTTCTAAGCTTAAAGAAGGAGAGTCTATATCTATTACGGATTTACTTCATTGTATGATGATATCTTCTTCGGGTTATTGCGCTCAAGCTTTAGCAAACTATATCGGAGGAGGAGATACTCAAAAGTTTGTTTCTATGATGAATGAAAAAACATTGAGTCTTGAATGTGAAAATACTCATTTTGAAAATCCTGATGGTATATACAATGAAAATCAGTATACAACAGCTGCTGATATGTATAAAATTACAAAATATGCTATGAGCAATCCTGAATTTTTAAATATAGTCTCGAAGAGTGAGTATACAATGTTCGGAGATGAAAGAGATCCTGTTATAACGACTAATCATATGATCGATAAAAAAAGAGGCGGAAAATATTATTGCCCTTGGGTCAAAGGGATTAAAACAGGATATGTAAACGAAGCTGGAAGATGTCTTGTTTCTTATGCTTCGAAAGATGGTAAAACTTATGTAACAGTTGCAATGGGAGGTCCAACTAAAGACAGTGAAGGTAATACTATTTCGGATAACATGGCAATGATTGATACTCTAGCACTTTATAATTGGGCTTATGAAAATTTAAAAAATATTACAGTTTGTGCAAGATATGAGCCTTTAGTTCAAACCGGCTTAAAATTTGTATGGGGAAAAGACAATATTTTTTTATCTTCAAATCAAGATGTAAATATTATAGTTCCAAAAGAAGCTTCAAGAGATAATATTTCTTTGAAATATAATGTACCCGAAGAAATTGAATCTCCTGTAAAAAAAGATGATCTTTTAGGCGATGCCGAAATATCCTATGAAGGAGAAAAAATAAAATCTATACCTCTTTGTTCTTCTCAAGATTTTAAAAAAAGTTATTTACTTGTTGCATTTGATTTTTTAAGAAAAGTTTTTACATCTAAAATTTTTATATTTTCAATATGTGCTTTCTCAGCAATTTTGATTTTATATATTTTATATGTTATAAAGTACAACATGAAAATGAAAAGAAAAAATAAAGTCATTAAATTATCAAAATTTAAAAAATAAACAGCTTTAGAATATTATGCACTCTACCTGACATATAAATTTATTATGCAAATATAACTGGAGGGTGTAAAAAATGATAGAATTTTATCCTGAGGGTAAACTAATAGATAAGCTAAACAATATTAACTTTATGGCTTCTATGGAAAACCTCGAAGAAGCATGTCGCAGTAAAAAAATAATGGAAGCAAAAGCTGTGATGTGCGATAGTGAACACAATTTAATAGTTGATCTAGGTAAAATCAAAGGTGTAATACCTCGAGAAGAAGGAGCTATCGGAATTAAAGAAGGGTCCGTTAGAGATATAGCTGTTATTTCTAAAGTAAACAGACCTGTATGTTTCGTTATTGAGGGTTTTAAAAAAGACAGTCTCGAAAACACCGTGGCCATCCTTTCAAGACGTCGTGCTCAAGAAATATGTATGCAAAATTATATTATGAATCTTAGACCGGGAGATGTAATTCCCGCAAAAGTAACTCATATGGAAAGTTTTGGAGTTTTTGCAGATATAGGATGTGGTATAGTTTCATTCCTTCCGATAGATACAATTTCTGTTTCGAGAATTTCTCATCCTAAAGAAAGATTTTCGCTTGGAATGGATATAAAAGTAATAGTAAAGTATTTTGAAGGATTGAGAGTTCATTTGACTCACAAAGAACTTTTAGGTACTTGGGAAGAAAATGCATCAATGTTTTCTATTGGAGAAACTGTGGGAGGAATTGTAAGGTCAGTTGAAGATTATGGTATCTTTGTAGAGCTTACTCCTAATCTTGCGGGACTTGCCGAACCTAAAGAAGGGGTAGAGGTAGGAGATGAAGCAAGTGTTTACATTAAAAATATAGTGCCTGAAAAAATGAAGATTAAGTTAGTTATAATAGACACCTTCAGTCGCACAGATACTAATCAAAAAGTTAAATATTTCTACAATAAAAACCATATTGAAAACTTTCTTTATTCTCCTTCAAGCTGCTTGAAAGTTATAGAAACTGATTTTAGATCTTTTGAAAATGCATGTACTAAAGCAAGATAAAATAAAGCCATACTTTTAAAAAGTATGGCTTTCATAATATTTAAATTAAATTCTATTTTATAAATATTTCTAATTCTTCGTCATCAACAGATACTTTTTTAGAATTTCTAGGATTTTCTATTTCTTTTATTTCTGAAAGAGTTTCTTTTGCGATATCATTTGTGTAAAATTTCAGCACTTCTTCAATTTTAGAAGAATTTGTTTTAAAACCGATAGTAACTCTGTCTGAAACATCGAATCCGGATTCTTTTCTAAGGACTTGGCAATGTCTTAAAATCTCTCTGTAAATTCCTTCTGAACGTAAAAATGAAGTTATTAATGTATTTAAAGCAACGTCTATTTCAGGATCAATTACTATGTTTTCTTTTTCTTTCTTAGTTAAAGTGAAACAATTTGAAGGAACTTCACCGTATCCTGGAATGTCTATATTTTCTTTACTTGATAATGAAGAAGCTAAAATCTTATTTTCTTCATTGCTTAAGTTGATTATTGCATTTTTGACTTTATTTGAGTCTGATTTTAATATCTTTCCTGCAACGTGGAAATTAAGAGCAATAAAGCTTTCTTTCAAGGTATCAAAATTTTCAAGATATTCTATATTTTTTACATTCAACTCTTCTTTAACGATACTTTCATACTTAGAAACACTTTTTTCAAAAGATTTTCCTATATAAAGATCGGAAAGCGGTTGTTTTACTTTAATTGATTTTTCATTTCTTAATTTAAGTGCATGAGTTACAACAGATCTGACTTCTTTTACATCTTCAAGTATTTCAGAGTCATAATTTTCCGATATTTCAGGGAAATTCGAAAGATGAACGGATTCTTCTGAATTCTCATATTTTTTAACCATGTTCTGCCAAATTTGTTCAGACATAAACGGAATTATCGGTGCCATAACTTGGCATATATTTTTAACAGCATAATAAAGGGTATTGTATGCATCTTGTTTATCTTTGTCTAGACTGTTTTTCCAAAATCTTCTTCTGTTTATTCTTACATACCAATTTGAAACATCGTCTATACATTGCTCAAATTCTTTAATAACATCATTTATGCTGTATTCTTCATAAGCTTTTTTTGATTTTTCTATAAAGTAATCAATGCGATTTTTGAGCCACTTATCTATTAAATTTTCAGATTTAAGATTTTGAATTGTTGGATTGTCAATTTCTGCGTATGTCATAAAGAAAGAGTATATATTCCAAAAACCGAGAAGCTTACGTCTGGCTTCTTCTCCTATTGAATAGCCAAACCTGACATCTCCTGCCATTGGAGCACTTGCAAATAAATATCTCGTTGCATCGGCTCCTATTTTATCGGCTGCTTCATCGAATTTTATCATAAATCCTGTTTTTGAAAATTTTGTTCCGTCTTCGGCAACTACTTTTCCGTAAGATTGTACCTTTTCATAAGGAGCTTTTCCCGTTAAAGTTACACTCATAAATAAGAGTGAATAAAACCAAAGTCTTACTTGCTCTTGCATTTCGGTTACCCATTCAGCCGGGAAATTTTTTTTCCACTCTGAGCGATCTTTAAAATATCCTAAAGTTGAAAAAGGAACTATTCCTGCATCAAGCCAAACATCTCCGATATCGGGTACTCTTGAAACTTCTTTTCCGCAATGAGGGCATTTGATTTTTATTTTGTCAATCCAAGGACGATGAAGTTCTGGTAAAGAAACATTTTTTTCTGTACTGAGCTCAAGAAGTTCTTCTTTTGAGCCTATTACAGTCAAATGGCCACATTCTTCGCAGTGATAAAAGGGAAGCGGTAAGCCATAAAATCTTTTTCTTGATATATTCCAATCACCCATGTTTGAAAGCCAGTCTTGCATTCTTTTTCCGATAAAGGCGGGTTGCCAATTAACTTTTTCGGCTGCTTTTATAAGTTGCGGGCGTATTTCGTCTGTTTTAATATACCATTCTTTAACTAGTCTAAAGAGAATATCTGTTTTGCATCTCCAGCAAACGGGATAACTGTGAGTATAATCATGGACTTTAAAAAGTTTGCCTTGAGATTTTAAATTTTCAAAAACCAATTGCGAAACTTCCGAAGCAAGTTTTCCACTCAAAAAATCGTATTCAGATGTGAAAATTCCCATTTCATTTATAGGACATATTTCGGGCAATCCATTACGTTTTCCGAGTTCATAGTCTTCTGCACCACATCCAGGAGCGATGTGTACAACTCCGCATCCTTCACTTTCATCGACGTCTTCCCATGCAATGACTTTATGAGTAATTTCTTTTTGAACACTCAACCACGGGAAAAATGTTTCGTATTCTATTCCTAAAAGTTCTTTTCCTTTGATTATTTCAATGACCTTTTTTTCGCCGTCTATATATTTTATTGCATTTTTCGCAAGCACTATAGGTTTTTCAAAACCTTCACATTTAACTATTGCATAATCAAGCTCTGGATTAACCGCTAAAGCTACATTAGCCGACAAAGTCCAAGGTGTTGTTGTCCAAACTAAAATATCAAAGTCTTTGTTTTTTGTTTTTGCTATGCAGAAAACCGCTTTGTGAGTAACATCTTTGTGAGATCCTGACATTTCATGCTCCGAAAGTGAAGTTCCGCATCTAGGACACCAAGGCATTGGACGGCTTGCCCTTGCTATCCATCCTCTTTCATGACAGACCTTTAAAAAGTGCCATATACCAGAAATATTTTCATCTGTATGAGTAAAATAAGAATTTTCCCAATCCATCCATTGACCGAGCCTTTTAGATTGAGAGATTATAACTTTTGAAAATTTATCTATTCTCTCTATACATTTTTTCGTAAATTTATCCATTCCATAGTTTTCGATATCTTTTTTATTTTTAAAACCAAGTTCTTTTTCTACTTCAACTTCAACCCAAAGACCTTGAGTGTCAAAACCATTCCTATACAAACATGAAAAACCATTCATCGCTTTGTATTTAAGCATTATGTCTTTTATGCTTCTGCCCCAAGCATGATGAACCCCCATAGGATTGTTTGCCGTAATCGGACCATCTAAAAATCTAAATCTTTTTCCGTTTTTGTTTTTTTCTTTTAATTTTTCAAAACATTTATTTTTTTCCCAAAAATTTAAAATATCCTGTTCTGATTTTATAAAATCAGGCTTGTTTTCGACTGACATCTAATTAAAACCTCCAAGTAAATGATTTTATTCTTTCAAAATAATCACAGTAGATTATACTACATAACATAGTTTTTGTAAAACATATTATGGAAAACAAATTAATTTAACATGAAAGTTAATTTTTATCAAAAATATAGAATTTACTAAATTGATTGAATACTGTGAATAAAGGTGTTACTATATTGTTGCCTGTAAGTTAAAATGGGCGTTATTATATTGAAATACAGGAGTATGTAAATGGGAAAATTTAAAAATTCAAGAAAAGCAATAGCAATTTTATTAACATCGACTTCTATTTTAAGTTTTTTACCTCAAGCTAATGCAAAATCAAATGCCAAAGATTTTTTAAATGAACATAAAGTACTTAGTTATGTACTTAAAGCTTCGGCGGCGATCGGTGGAGCCTTAACAGTTGGTGTGGGAGGATACTATGTTACAAACACCGTACTTAACGTCATAAAGCCCGAAAGAGCACAAGAAAAAGAATTATGTAAAGAGGCACTTAAAAAGAAACAAGTTCTTCAAAAAGAACTTTTGGAAGTTTATAAAGAAAATAATGATGATGAGAAAATAACTGAAATAAATCGAAAAATAGCTGATGTTCAAAATACAATTAATTTGTGTAAAAGTAAAGAATCTGCTTTAGAAGTTATAAAAGGAGTACCAGTTGTAGGTGCTGCGGTAGCATGTGCCACTGTAGCTTTTAATGCCCTTGATTTAGCTGGAAGTATGTCTAAGAAAATAGTCAATATAAGTTATCTCAGATTTGCAGGTCAGCATCTTAAAACCATAAAAGATGAGGTTGTAAAATTATTTGAACCATCCCCTAGAGAACATACGAAAGATGAAGTATTTAATAAATTCGACACTGCTTTCGAAGGAATTGAAGGTCAAGATGAAGCAATTAGAGAAATCAAAAATCATCTTTATGATATAGTTGTTGCTAAAAATCAGGCTGCCTGGAAAGGTGAAAAGTATTCTCACGGAGACGTTCTTTATTTCCATGGTCCATCAGGTGTAGGAAAATCTTTTGTTTCTAAAAAAATAGCCGAAGCACTTTATTCTAACCCAAAAGTATATACTGTAACTACTTCGGATGTTGACACCGACAGAAAAGACAGTGTTGTAACTCAGCTTTTTGGATCTACTTCAAATATGAGTAATAATCCTTATTTCCCACCTCCTAAAAATCCAAATTCTTTAGCTAACTTCTTGAAATCAAATCCGAATTCAATTGTTAAAATAGAAGAATACGATAAGATTTGTACACCTGCTTTAGATGAAGTTCTAAGAACGATTATGGAATGTGGTGTAGTTAATATTAACGGAGAAAAAGTTGATTGTTCAGGAATGCTTTTTATACTTACTTCTAATGAAGATAAGGTTTCTATGGAAGGATTTGAAAAATCGGATGAAAGTAAGTTAGACAAAGACAGCTTAAGCAAAGGATATACAAGAGTATGGCATGACAAATCTTTCCTTAACCGTATAAGAAAAGTAGAGTTTAAAAATTTGAATAGCGATGCATATAAAAAGATTTTGAAAAAACATTTTGAAGATATTAACAGTTACTGGTCTGATCATAAAAATGCAGGAATAAAACTAAGAATGGACGAAAAATCAATTGATACTTTATCTTTAAAAATTGAAAAAATGAATCAAGGCGCAAGACCTATCGATTTATCTATTCTTCCTTTGATTCAAGGTGAAATAGGAAACAAAATTAAATCGGCTCCTACACTTAATTTCTATAAAGATAGAACATTTAATGTTTCGTATGATCCGGAAAAAGAGAAATTTTCAGTAGATGCCAATTAAACTTATTTTATAAAACAATAATTAAAACCACCTGTTTAAAATAAGGTGGTTTTTCATTTTTCAGCCTAGAGGTATTTTATCTTCTCTTGTATCATCTTCGTGTATTATTCTGTATAGTGTTTCACCGCTGACCTGATCTGCACTTTGAGCGAAATAGTTAGCTGCTTGTTTTGCTTCTTCCAAATCTTCGCATCTTGACATGACTTCTCCAGTAACATCATTGATTACCTCGTATTGGTGAGTTGGCTTATAGTCTGCGTGATATATATATCCTCCACTTGTTTTTTCTAAATCTTTGTCTTCCAACAGATATTTTTCCTCGTTCTTTTCAACTTCATTTTTCATAATTGTATACCTCCTTGTAAAAATGTTTATTTGACGTTGTAATTTTTATTAATCATCATTGATAGTTTCTATTTTATATCTTGTATTATCGTCATGTCTTATTCTATATAGTGTTCTATATCTGATTTTCTTTTCACTTTGACCGAGCTTGTTAGCTAATCGTTTTGCTTCACCTAAATTTGAGCACCTTACCAGAACTTCTCCATCAACATCATCGATGACCTCGTATTGGTGTGTAGGCTTATTTCTACTACGGTATACATAACCTCCACTTATTTTTTCTACATCTCCCTCTTCCACAGAATTTAATCCGTTTTTTTCAACTTCATTTTTCATAGTTGTATACCTCCTTGTAAAAATATTTATTTGACGTTGTAATTTTTATTAATCATCATCGATGGTTTCTATTTTGTGTATCGTATCATCTTCATGTACTATTCTTCTGTATGAGGTGGGATTGGATCTATTTTGTCTCTATTATTATCCTCGTGTATTATTCTATATAGTGTATCACCGTTGATCTGATCTACTCTTTGATTTAAATGGGTAGCTGCTTGTTTTGCTTCTTCCGGATCTTCGCATCTTAACATAACTTCCCCAGTAATATCATTGATTATCTCGTATTGGTGAGTTGGTTTATAGTCTGCGTGATATATATACCCTCCACTTATTTTTTCCATATCTCCATCTTCCACAGAATTTAATCCGTTTTTTTCAACTTCATTTTTCATAGTTGTATACCTCCTTGTAAAAACATTTATTTGACGTTGCAGTAGCAACATTCAATATTATATATTTTTTATTTATATTTGTCAAATAATTTATTTTTAAAAATCTAATTTTTATATTTTTAAACAAAAAGCTACATAAGCAATCGCTTCTGTAGCCTCATTAATTTATTTCTTACTTAAATTTATTTTGCAAATACTTTTTTAAAAATTTTCTTTCCTTTTTTAATTATTATTCCTGATTTTAACTTTTCATATGAAATCATAAAATTTACATCCGAAATTTTATTTCCGTCTATAGATATTCCACCTTGTTCAACTAATCTTCTTGCTTCACTTTTTGAAGAGGCAATAGAAGATATTTTTAAAACTGAAAGAATATCTATTTCTGAGTCTTTTAAATAATCGGGAGAAACTTCAAATGACGGCATGTTTTCATCATTTTTACCTTGATTTTCAAAAAGAGATTTCGCTGCATTCTGAGCTCTAACTGCTTCCTCTTCACCATGAACAAGCTTTGTTATTTCAAAGGCAAGACGTTCTTTTGCTTTATTGATTTCACTTCCGTTTAAGTTTTTAAAACTTAAAATTTCATCTGTAGGTAAAAATGTTAGCATGTTAAAACAATTTAAAACGTCTTTATCATCAACATTTCTCCAGTATTGGTAAAAATCATAAGGAGAAGTTTTATTAGCATCAAGCCAAAGAGCTCCTTTTTCTGTTTTACCCATTTTTTTACCTTCGGACGTTGTTAAGAGTTTAAAAGTTAAACCATAAACTTCTTTTTTGTCCATTTTTCTTACAAGTTCTACTCCACCTATGATATTGCTCCATTGATCATCTCCACCAAGTTCGAATGTGCAGTTATAGTTTCTGTTCAGCATAAGAAAATCGTAGCTTTGCATAAGCATATAGTTAAGTTCGAAAAATGTAAGACCTTTTTCAAGTCTTTGTTTATAGCATTCAGCGGCAAGCATTCTGTTAACTGAAAAATGCACACCGATTTCCCTTAAAAATTTTATATAGTTAAGATTTCCAAGCCATTCATAATTATTAAGTATTAAAGCTTTATTCGGTGAAAAGTCAATAAATTTAGAAGCTTGCTTTACAAAACATTCTATATTGTGATTTATGGTTTCTTGAGTCATCATTTTTCTCATATCTGTTTTCCCAGAAGGATCACCTACAAGTGCAGTTGCTCCTCCGAATAAAATAATCGGGAAATGACCTTCTTTTTGTAGTCTTGAAGCAATCATGAGCTGTACAAAATGTCCAACATGAAGGCTGTCTGCAGTAGGCTCAAATCCAATGTAAAATTTTATTTTTTCGTTTTGTAATATATTTTTAACTTTTTCTTCGTTTGTGCATTGAGCAATAAGACCACGTTTTTGTAGTTCTTCATATAGATTTTTCATTTTAAAATTTCCTTCCGTTTAAGTTTTAAGGCTAATTTATTCAAGATATTTTCTTGACAATACATTTTACATATG
>CAKUXU010000009.1 GCA_934700635.1 uncultured Eubacteriales bacterium
CGTTTTAACAATCCTTATGCTTGTATTATTTGTTGGTCGTTCTTCGGCTCCAAAAGCTTCGGGAATACCTTACGAAAAAGGTGCAAGATAAATTTTTAAAGGAGTTAATAATTATGGATATAAAATCTATACTTTCTAAAGTAGACCATACCCTTTTAAAAGTTGATGCAAAATTTGAAGACATTAAAATAATTTGTGATGAAGCAGTTGAATATAAAACTGCTTCTGTTTGTATAGCTCCGGGATTTGTAAAAGATGCAAAAGACTATTTGAAAAATAAATCAAAAATTTGCACAGTGGTAGGTTTTCCTAATGGATACTCGACTTCTAAGTCTAAAATTTTTGAAACTTACGATGCACTTAGTAACGGTGCAGATGAAATCGATATGGTTGTAAATATAGGAAAACTAAAAGAAAAAAATTTAAAATATGTTGAAAATGAAATAAAAGATATTAAAAAAACTTGCAATGATAAAATACTTAAAGTTATAATCGAAACGTGTCTTTTAGAGGAAGAAGAAAAAATCACTATGTGTAAAATCGTTTCAAATGCAGGGGCTGATTTCATAAAAACTTCGACTGGATTTTCAAAAAGTGGCGCAAAAATAGAAGATATTTTACTTTTTAAAAAATATTTAAATGATGAAGTTAAAATTAAAGCTGCAGGAGGAATAAAAACTTTAGAAGATGCAGAAGCATTCATAAGTTCTGGTGCTTCAAGACTCGGAACAAGTAGGATTATAAAAATTTTAAAAGGTTGAATTAATTTAGAAGAATGAATTAAGGGGTGTAGAAAAGTATGACAGAAAATCAATTAAAATTTGTAGAGT
The DNA here is from genome assembly GCA_934700635.1 of uncultured Eubacteriales bacterium. GTDB lineage: Bacteria > Bacillota > Clostridia > Oscillospirales > Acutalibacteraceae > UMGS1491. The sequence goes on from CAKUXU010000009.1 coordinate 831, forward strand.
TTATAGTTAAAAATTCTGAGTTTTCAAACGAATTTTATTCATTAGGTACTTTAGATGAAATGTATGAATATGCAAATAAATTAGTTAAAGATATTACTGAAGAAGAATTTATTGATTTTATGCTTAAATGTGTTTGTATGTATAAAAACACTGAATTGAAAAATTTATCTGAAGAAGAAATGAAAAATGTTTCTGGGTACGGAATTGGAGCAAAAGCCAAATTTTTATCTTATTTTATGTTGCCTTTTGCTCTTGCACAACCCTTAAGTGCAGCGAATGTACTTGAAAATAACTATAAAACAAAAAATGAAACGTTTAATTCAAGTAATTTTAAAATAAGTGATCATATTAATTTGCGGTCATTAAAAAATAGTAAATTGCTTAATAATAAGCTGGTTAAAATAGGAGCTGTTGCATTACCGTTAACTTTTTTGACAGTTACATCTTTGGCAGTTGGATCTGCTATTTATAGAAATTCTGATAATTTTTTTCAAAGGAGTGTAATTGGTGATATTAATGAAATGAGGACCACAAGAGCTACCCCAGATGAAGTTAAATGGGAATATTTGAGTATCAACCAAAAATTAAAAGGAAAAATTTATACTAGTGCGAATAAACCTTCGAAAGATACTTTAAGCGGAAAATACGTTATATTTTATTCAGGTAGTAACGGATCAAATTCGAAATATATTTTTGATATAGCAAAATGGTATACTGACAGAGGTGCTAAAGTTATAGGTGTGGATTATAGAGGTTTCGGAAGTAGTGAAGAAAGAAAATCAAGTGGAAAAGTAAGGCAAAAAGACATTTATTCAGATGCTCAAGAAATTTATGAATACACAAAAAGTCATTTTAAAGTATCTCCTTCAGATATAATAATACATGGGTATTCTCTTGGGGGAGCACCTGCTGCGCATGTTGCTGCCAATATTTCTGAAAGAGGAGAAAATATATGTGGACTTATCCTTCAAAGTTCGATTAAAAGTTCGGTTAATGCAGCAAAAACGTACTTGGCAGATCAAAAAAGAAATATGTTTGTAAGACTTTGCGGAACAGTAGGTACTTATTTATTTTCCGATCAATTTGATTGTGAAAAAGAATTAAAAAGGGTTTTTAAATCTAATCCAAACATTTGTATTGCTATATGCGCAGGGGACGGAAGAGATGGTTTAAGTCTTGAAAATACAAGCTTGGATAAATTTGCCGAAAAGCTAAATTTTAATAATTTAACTGTTTTTAAAGGTAGTAAAGGTCATGAAAGTATAAATTCTTCGGCACCTGTAGAAAATTTTGTATTACCAAAAGATATTGAATCTAAAAAATAAATTCATTTGAGTAGGGGTTTTAATATGCGTACTTATGACATAATAGCTAAAAAAAGAGATGGCGATGAGCTAAATGAATGTGAAATTAGTTTTATTGTTAACGGATATGTAGACGGAAATATTCCTGATTACCAAATGTCAGCTTTTTTAATGGCTGTTTATTTAAAAGAAATGAGCAATAAAGAAGTAGAATTTTTAACCAAATGTATGCTTAATTCAGGTGAAACGGTAAATTTGTCTGGTATTGATGGGATAAAGGTTGATAAACATAGCACAGGGGGCATAGGTGACAAAACAACTTTAATAGTTGCTCCTATTGTTGCCGCATGCGGAGCTAAAGTTGCTAAAATGTCGGGAAGAGGTCTTGGATATACTGGAGGTACTATTGATAAGCTTGAATCACTTGGTGGAGTAAAAACTGCACTTGAAAGAGAAAAATTTTTTAATATAGTCAAAAAAACAGGATGTTGTATAGTCAGTCAAACAGGTAACCTTGTTCCAGCGGATAAAAAAATTTATGCCTTAAGAGATGTTACTGCTACTGTTGAAAGTATACCTTTAATAGCCTCAAGCATAATGAGTAAAAAACTTGCTTCCGGGGCAGACTGCATTTTGCTTGACGTTAAAGTCGGTGATGGTGCTTTTATGAAGAATATAGATGATGCTATTAAACTTTCTAAGATTATGGTAAATATCGGCCATGAATTTGGGAAAAAAGTTACTGCCGCAATAACAAGTATGGACCAGCCGCTTGGTAATGCTATAGGAAATTTTGTAGAAGTATGGGAAGCTTGCCAGGTTTTAAATGGTAAAGGTCCTAAGGATTTAAAAGAGATTTCTATATACCTTTCATCTGAAATGTTAAGGCTTTGCGGTAAAGGCACTTATGAAGAATGTAAAAAAATGGCTTTGAGATCTCTTGAAAATGGAAGTGCCTTCAAAAAATTTGCAGAAATGACAGCTCTCCAAGGAAGAACTCAAAGTCTTCCGGCAGAAGAAGTTTACATAAGTGAATCTAAAGTAACATATGAATATTTTTCAGATAAAAGTGGGTATATATCTAAAATGCAGAGTTCTCTTTTAGGAAAAGCTGCTATGATTTTAGGTGCGGGACGAGAAACAAAAGATGAATATATAGACCCTTATGCGGGAATAATTTTAAATAAAAAAGTCGGCGATAAAGTTTCTAAAGGTGAATTGATTGCAACATTGTATTCTTCCAATATGGAAAAATGTAAAATTGCAGAAGAAATAATAAGAGATGCTATTGAATTTTCGGATAATCCGAGTGAAAAATTACCTTTGATACAAGCCGAAATTAGATTTGAAGGAACAAAAATTCATTCTTCAATTTAGTTTTTTGAAAGGATGCTTAATTTGAATTTAGAAGAAGCAAAAAAGCTAGCAGAAAAGTATAAGAAAGAAATAGAATATCACAATAAAAAATATTATGAAGAAGATTCGCCTGAAATAGATGATTTTGAATACGATATGCTTCTTAGAAATTTGGAAAACTTAGAAAAACAATTTCCAGAAATTATTTCTTTTGATTCTCCTACTCGTAAAATAGGAGGTAAATCACTTGAAAAATTTTCTCAAGTTAAACATGAAGTCAAAATGGAAAGCTTGCATGATTCTTTTTCAAAGGACGAAATAGTAGCTTTTGATATACGTATTAAAAATACAGTAGATTTTCCAAAATATGTTGTAGAGCCCAAAATAGATGGGCTTTCTGTTTCTGTCGAATATAAAGAAGGTAAAATTTTTAGAGCATCTACCAGAGGAAACGGTGTTTATGGAGAGGATATAACTGAAAATATTCTAACAGTTTCTGATTTACCTAAAATTCTAAATGAAAAAATACCTTTTCTTGAAGTCAGAGGGGAAGTATATATTTCAAAAGAAAATTTTTTAAATTTGGTTAAACTTCAAGAATCAAATGGGGTTAAGACTTTTAAAAATCCACGTAATGCTGCAGCTGGATCATTAAGACAAAAAAATGATAAAATAGCGGCTTCAAGGAATCTACAAATTATAATTTTTAATATTCAAAAAATAGAAGGTAAAAGTTTTAAAAGTCATAAAGAATCTTTGGATTTTTTGAAAAAATTGGGATTTCCCGTACCTCCTTTTTATAATTTATATTTAAATATAGATGATGTTTTAACAGAAATAGACCGCATAGGAAAAATAAAAAATTCACTTCCTTTTCAGATAGACGGAGCGGTTGTGAAGCTGGATTCTTTAAGTGAAAGAAAAATGTTGGGAAGTACTTCTAAATTTCCAAGATGGGCAGAAGCATATAAATATCCGCCTGAAGAAAAAGAAACTGAGCTACTTGACATAGAAATAAATGTGGGAAGAACAGGAGTTCTTACTCCGACGGGAATTCTTAGCCCTGTGACCATTTCTGGGACTACTGTTAGCAGAGTGTCACTTCATAATAAAGATTTTATAAATGAAAAAAATATAAGAATAGGCGATACTTTGCTTATTAGAAAAGCAGGAGAAATAATACCTGAGGTTATAAAGGTTGTTAAAAGTGATAAAAATTCTAAGAAATTTGTTTTTCCTAAATTATGTCCTTCATGTGGCTCGGAGGTTATTAATATTGAAGATGAAGTTGCTATTAGGTGCATTAACACAGATTGCCCACAACAACTAATTGAAAATGTGATTCATTTTGCTTCAAGGCAAGCTATGGATATAGATGGTCTTGGTGAAAAAATGACTGTTAATTTAATAAATAATAATATTATAAGTTCTACTTCTGACTTATATAAAATAAAAAAAGAAGATCTTATTAAAATAGAACGTATGGGCGAAAAATCATCGGAAAATATAATAAATGCTATTGAAAGTTCTAAAACCAGAGGTCTTGATAAGTTTATATTTGCGTTAGGTATACGGCATGTGGGGGAAAAAGCAGCAAGACTTTTAGCTCAAAAATTTAAAAATATCGAAAACATAATAAATGCTTCTTTGGATGAAATTTCTGAAATTGAAGGTATAGGAAAAATAATTGCGGAAAGTGTTAAAAATTATTTTTTAATTCCTGAAAATTTAAATTTAATTGAAGAATTTAAAAATTGTGGAATTAAAATGTTCTTTGACGAAGAAGTTGTAAATAAATTCCTTGAAGGTAAAGTTTTTGTTTTAACTGGATCTCTTGAAAATTATACACGTTTAGAAGCAACTGAGCTTATAGAAAAATCAGGAGGAAAAGTAGTTTCAAGTGTATCTAAAAAAGTAAACTATGTTGTTGTAGGTGAAAATCCAGGAAGTAAACTCGAGAAAGCCCAAAAGTTAAAAATAGATGTTATAAATGAAAATGAATTTTCAGATTTTTTTAAATAAATGTATTGACAAGTTAAAAATAATTTTATATAATAGAGTCATCTTTATATTAATTTTATTAAAGGTGGTTTGAAAATGAGTTTATTTAAAAAAATATCTACATTGGTTTTAAGTATGGCTATGGTTGGTCAAGTTTTTCTAACAAATGCAAGTGCGTTACATGGAAACACGCATTATTTTCTTGCTGAAAGTGCTCTAAATTCTTCGGGCATATCGATTTCAGAAAGTGAAAGATCCTATTTTTTGTCTGGTGCAGTTTATGCAAAAATAGGATTAATGAAATTTGATAAAGAAGCAAAAGTAAAGTCTAATTCAAAAAAGTTTATAAATCAAATGAAAAAATTTGCAAAAACACCGGAAGAAAAATGGTTTGTTAAGGGATTTGAAGCAAATAGATTTCAAGAAAAAAATTCTAAAGGTAAATTTAAAAAGTTTTTAGCAAGATTGAATGATAGCCATCTCGGTAAAAAATGTAGTGAAAGAGATAATATAATTAAAGGCTGTTTATGTAGTATGATCGACAAATACTTTGAAATTGTAAAAAATAAATTTATATACACCAAATTAATTGAAAAATTTAATCCTTTAATTGTGGCGAAGTTTACTAAAGATAAATTGGGTACAATGGGTTTTATACCAGATTATAGATATTATGAAAGAATAGGAGATAAGTGCAAAAAAATTTTAAAAGATAGATACAATGAAACAGAAGAAAAAGCTGAAATTAAATTATGTAGTGATCTATTGAAAAAAACATATAAACATTTTGGACTTGAAGTTACTGATGAAGATATTGAAAATGAAGCTGGAAATTTGATCGGAAGTTATGCTGTAGCTACAAAATGGTTAGCTCAAGGATGTTTCGATAATGATGATGATTTTACAGAAGAGATGATTTCTTGTATAAAATCAGATTCTGAGAAAATTTATAAAGAATACGCAAAGATTTTGAAATCTGAAAACTAAACATATTTTTCTGCATATAAAAAGCCTTGGCAAAACTAGCCAAGGCTTTTATTTTTATTTATTGTTTTTTTCATATTCCTGTTGATATTCAAATGCTTTTGTTATCCAAGAAGATTTCTTTTTAGGATTTTCAGGTTTGACCTTTTTTCCTTTATATTTTAAAGAACATTCAGCCGCTTTTTTTAATTCGTCACTTAGAGATGATTTTAAAATTTCTGAATTTTCTAAATTATTAAGAACTCCCATTGTAATTATACTCTTGGTGTCTAAAGCTCCGCTTGAATATAAATCGCTTAAAAGTTTGCCAAGTTTTTTTATTTCTGCATTTTTGCCACTTGGATTATTTAAAAGATTATTTATTTTTGGAACTAAAATTTCTTTTATAAATACAGTTGATCTAAATTCACTGTATTTTTCTTTTTCTGTTTGAATTTTTTCTTTTATTTCCGGGAAAATATTTACCATTCTGTTTGCAAAGAATAATCCGGGTGAATTTTCACGATTTTGTGAATTTCTTTTTTTAAATTGTTTAGAATTATTTTTATTTGTTGAAATAATAATACTTATAAAATCTTCTGTTATCATTTTTAGATCTTTACTCGAAATATTTTCTTCATCGAACATCCATGAAGAAAGCATTTTTTCGGAATCTTCAAAAATTTCTTTTAAAATAATTACTTTTTTATTTTCATTTTTTTGAATCTCGTAAACTTTGTCTTACTTTTCTATTTTAAATCATTTGTCCTTAATAGTGCTTGTTTTTAATACTTCAGAAATTTTTTCTCGAATAGTTTCAAAATAATTTTTGTTCAAAATCATTTCAGCTCCTTATTATGTTTCATAGTAGAAATAATATCACGTTTATGATTTTAATATAAAACTGAAAAAATGTCACTTAATTAACCAAAAATTTCTTTTGTGTAATTTTGTTAAAATGCAAATAATAAAATATATAACATTTTTATGAATTTTTTCTTGAAGATTTTATTTGGGAGGTGCTGGAGTTGAAAAAATATATTAGATATTCACTTTATATTTTTGCTTTTTTTATATCTATTATTTTTGTGGGATCTTATTATATTTCTTTGAAATTACCTGATTTTTACCATGTTGATGCGGGTGAAAGTTTGAATTTTTCTGTTTATCCTTTTTCAGTTGTATCTGAAAGACCGATTGCAGAGTGTATTTCTTCGGGATTAAATTCTTCAGAAAAACATGAAAGTTATTCAGGAAAATTAATGTTTATGAACTTGTTCCCAATGAAAAATGTAAAAATAGATGTTTCAGAAAGCAAAAAAGTAGTTCCTTGCGGAGTGCCTTTTGGGGTTAAGCTTTATACTAAGGGGGCTGTTATTGTTGGTACTTCTAGCGTAAAATCTGAAAATGAGACTATAGAGCCTTGGAGTTTGGCTGGGATAAAAAAGGGAGATGTTATAGTTGAAGGAAACGGAAAAGAAATTTCAAATAATGATGATTTAGAAAATATAATACAAAACTCTAACGGAGATAAAATAACTTTCAAAATAATAAGGGAAGACAGTGAATTTTCTACGGATTTAAAACCTATTAAGTCTATCGAAGATAATAAATATCGTATAGGAGCATGGGTTAGAGACAGCTCGGCTGGAATAGGAACGCTTACATTTTTTGATAGCGAAAACAAAACATTTGCAGGACTTGGTCATGGTATATGTGATGTTGATACTGCTGAGTTATTGCCTCTTGCCCACGGAGACATTGTAGAAGCTTCGATAACAAGTGTAGTTAAAAGTTTTCCGGGAATGCCTGGGGAATTAAAAGGCTGCTTTACAAACCCTGAATCAATAGGATCAATTTTAGTAAATAATGAAACGGGTCTTTATGGGAAATTTTCTAAGAATATCCCTTTTGAAAAAGAAATATCTGTTTCTCCGAAACAAAATGTCAAAAAGGGTTCAGCAAAAATTTTAACTACTATAGAAGGTGGAAATCCTATGCTTTACGACATAAACATTGATTCTATTAATTATGATGTTACTATTCCAACGAAAAACATGAAAATTTCAGTTACTGACCCGAAACTAATAGAAAAAACAGGAGGAATAGTACAAGGTATGAGCGGTAGTCCTATAATTCAAAATGGATGCTTGGTAGGAGCGGTTACACATGTATTTGTTAATAACCCTACTAGAGGATATGCTATATTTGCAGAAACAATGACGACAAATTCCAACTTTTTTCTTAATTTAGAGTATAAAAATATTTCGTGAAAAATAACTTATTTTGACATTCTATATGAATAATTTTTATTTACTGGAAAACCATTGACATTTTTGGTAATTTATGTAAATATAAATATCATAAAAAAATTATTAGGAGGAAAAATTATGCAAAATACGTTAAAAATACTAACGTCAGAAGATTGCATCGAATTCAGCAGAGAAGCCTTAGAAATGTTCAAGCATTATTCTATGGATTTATCATTTTTGCCCAAAGATGGTTTTAAAATCATCGAGATAATCGAAAATTCTTCCCCAGATATAGTTTTGATTGACTTATTTATGCCTCGCATTGATGCAATAGGTATAATCAATACTATAAGAAAAAACAGACGTATAGAGATGCCGACATTTATTGTGGTTTCCGGTTTTGGGAGACCTTCTCTTGAAAGAGAAGTAATGTCTGCAGGGGCCTCCTATTTTCTTGTTAAGCCTGTTAATTTTTCGGATATCATAGAAAAAATACTTCAAATTTCGTACAGTAAAGAAAGGCTTGCTAAAAGTTCACAGCAAAGTACACCTGTTCCTTTACATAAAGAGAGTTTAAGTCATTTAGATGTTAAAATAACCGAAGTACTTCATCAAATAGGAGTTCCTGCACATATAAAAGGGTACCATTATTTAAGAGATTCTATTAAAATGTCGATTGAAACGCCTGATATAATAAATTCCGTTACTAAACGACTTTATCCAGCGGTTGCTCAAAACTTTGAAACAACTTCATCTAGGGTTGAGAGAGCAATAAGACACGCTATAGAAGTGGCTTGGGATAGAGGAGATGTCGATGTGCTTAATTCTTATTTCGGATACACTATTCATACTTCTCGAGGTAAACCGACAAATTCTGAATTTATTGCAATGATTAGCGACAGACTTAGACTTCAAATGCTTTCTGCAGGTTAAAACATCATTTTATGTTTATTTATGACTGACTTTATTTTTTAATGTCAGTCAATTTTTATGACTAAATTCATATTTAAAAAAGTGTTTTTGTATATTTTACTGTTTTTTTAATTTTTAGTTGACAAATAAATAAAAAGGTGTTATATTATATACATGTTATGAATTAGTAGAAAGTTCATTCAATCGCTACTAATTAATTATAACAAATAAAGTTTTAAAAGATTTGTATAAATTAGTAGGAGGAATTATTATGAAATTAAGTAAAAATAAAGCATTTGCTGGAGTTATGTCATTAGTTATGGCAGGAAGTTCGTTTTTACCTGGTGTAAAAGCAGAAAGTAACATAAAAGATAAAGTTACAAAATTTGCTAAAACTAATTTAGTACCTACAGTAGCTTGTTGTTTCGGTGCAATGGGTTTTACAGCTGCAATTATCAGTCTTATAATTAATGATGTAAACAGTAGAAGTAAAGAGAATGAAGTTAAAAAATTAAAAGAAAGTATTAATAATTTAATTAGCTCTGAAAATCTTAATGATGCAAGCCGTGGAGTCATTTTGAGCAATATAGAATCAATTAAAGCGGATATTCAAAGAATTATGTCAACCAGAAAAGATGAAGAATCTAAAGCAAAAGATATTATTGAATGTGTTACTAAAAAAGTAATTGAAGATAAATTAGGAAATAAATTGGAAATTTTATGGACAGCATTAATTTCTGATAGAGCCACTGCAGGCTGGTTTACAAATGGAACTACTAGCTATGAATTTTCAACTACATCAACAGATTTCAAGAAAAACACCAGAAATATTGAAGGGCTACTTAAAGGCATTAGTATGAAATTGAAAAACGATAAAGAATATTTAGATCTTATTAAAAATTATGGAAACAAACAAAGTGATTTATATGCAATTGCTGATGTAGTTTCAAAAGATAATGATAGTAGGAGTATGAAAGTATCTCTTAGTAAGAATATTTTCAATGAAGTAAATGAATGCATGGCTGGCCTTAAGAATGTTTGTAATGATTGGGAAGTAGAAGCATTTGTTTCCGAGTTCTTTGAGAGAAAATTAGATATTCTTAAAATCCAATTAAATGAAAAAGCAGAAGAAGCTAAAAAAGTAGTAAATAAATAATTATTAAAAAAATCTCGTCTTAATGCTGAGGGTTTATAAGGCAGTATGATAAAACTTAATAAAACTGAGGCATTGCAATGGTAGAATGAGGCTTTGACCGTAAAAGGTCAGAGCCTTTTTTGTATCAGAAATCCGCACATTCGTCTTTTCGTTTTGTATTCAGTATAATGAAGTTACTAAATACAAGGAGGCTTCGATATGAAAACAATTTTTGAAAATATTGGCGGTAGTTATACACAACAAGGTGATTATCTTTTGCCAAATCTTACGCTACCTGATGAAAATAAAAGTTAAATCGGTGTTCGGGGAACGAGACACAAACGATATTTGAAATCAAATCATCTAGTGCTTTATTACAATCTTCTTACATCGGGTAAGCTTTACAATTACCTTGCCGATGTTGAAGAGAGAGCACAAACTTTATTATTTGAACAGACAATAAAATCACTCGCCAAGCAGGAGTAAGTTACAGAATAACTCAAAGCAGAAAATATGATATTGTGGGTGCAAAAAATGAATAATATTCGCAACCGAGCAACAGAAATCGTTAATGAACAAGTGATTTATAAATAAGAAAAAGGCACATCTTACGGAGAAAATCCCGTAGGCTGTGCCTTAATTTTGTTTGTGGGATTAAAATGTTTAATCTTAGCGAGCAGTGTATTTATGGATACATTCCATAAATACCTCGTTAGGGTTACACCCTAAAACCTGTTATAACAGCCGATAATTTGCCTTATCTAAAATCAAGACTTTATTACTACTTGTCGAATAATACGGATAAGCTTATTCAGCGGTTGGTTCGTTGAATACTGCTTTTCCATAACAGCTTGAAAAATCAATTATCAAAAAGGCAGTTCAATGAAACACAGTTATAAAGATGGCAATGTTGTATAGTGGGATCAAGGAAAAATGTAATAATTCAAAACAAATCGTTGAAATTATTTAAAACAAAATGTAAAAGTATTTAAAACGCAATACTTTTGTGGTATCATATAGCATATAATAATTGGGAGGAATTAAGTGTGGCTATATCGTATAAACCCCTTTGGAAACTGCTGATAGATAAGGATATGACTAAAAAGGCTTTGATGAATGAAACCGGAATTTCGAAATCAACGATTGATAAGATGGGTAGAGGTGAAAAGGTGTCATTGGATATAATCGAACGAATTTGCAATCATTTGAATTGTAATATTTCGGATGTTATTGAACACATATCAGAATGAGGACGAAGAAACAATGGATAAAAATAATAGAATTGATTTTTTTAGGCAGTTAACTGCATATTTATCTGAATATACCAATGATGAAATTGAGAATGGAATAATCGCATACTTCCTTTCAAAGTTGGGGTATTCTGATAATGAAAATACCTTCGTGTTGCTAAAAGAAAAGGCTCAAAAAACAATTGGAGAAATTGAAGTTATTTTTAATAAAAATGATTTTCCAATTGACATAGAAATATTGATTGAATTTTTTGAATATCTTTTAGAGCAAAATGAAAAAACGGAGAATGGAGTAGTATTTACGCCTAAGTATATCTCTGACTATATTTCTGGAGATTTATTAGGAAATATCTCAGAGTGGAATGAATGTATCAAGATAATTGATCCAGGTTGTGGATGTGGAATTTTCCTAATTTCCGTTATTGAAGAAATTCATAATAAATTTGGGGTTGGAATTGTTGAAATAATTGAAAACAATATTTATGGTATTGATGTTATGAACGATAATATCCGAAGGTGTCGCTATATATTACAGATATATTGTTTGATGAATGGTATATGTTTAAAAAGCATTAATGATAACCTTGTGTGTGCAGACAGTTTATCATCAGATTGGTCATCATTATTTAACACTGGAGAGAACTTCGATTATGTTATTGGAAATCCGCCTTATGTAAATACTCACGATATGAGTAAATCTACAATATCGTTTCTAAAGAAGACATTTTCAACTACCAAAGCGGGTGTATTCAATATTTTTTATGCGTTTGTTGAACACGGACTAAAGCAATTAGCACCAAATGGGTATTTAGAATTTATTGTGCCAAACAATTTTCTAACAATTAAGTCTGCAGAAAATCTCAGAGAATTATTATTAAAAGGAGAAAATGTATGTTCTATATTAGATTTCGCAGATAATATGGTCTTCAAGCCGGTTCGAACTTACAACTGCATCATAAAATTGTCCAATTTGCGTCAAGAAAAGGTTTCGTATTTCGTAATGGATAAGTCTGACGATATTCAAAAATCACTGAGTAATATCTCATTTGATAAGTTTCAAACAGCGGCACGTGATAAGAATGGGTGGATTTTGATGGATGAAAAAACCAGGGAAAACATTGCTCGTATAGAAGGTCAGAAGTATCCAATTAAAGACTACATACGTACTGGAATTGCAACATTAAGAGATGGCATTTATCTTGTTGAAGCAGCAAACAATGAATATTATAAGATTGTTGATGGAGACAAATATCACATTGAATCTGAAATTGTCAAGCCCATATATAAGATTCCCGAATTAAAAAATTGCGTAAATGCCCGAGAAGCTTCGCAATATATTATTTTTCCGTATGTTAAAGGGACGAAAGGATATGAACTCATTCCTGAAAATGAATTATGCGAGAAATTTTCTAATACATATTCATATTTACTAGCAATGAAACCCGTTCTTGATCAGAGAGATAAAGGCAAAGGCAATTTTGCTGCTTGGTATGCATATGGAAGAACTCAGGGATTGAATAAATATGGAAGAAAGTTACTCTTTCCAACTTTTTCAAATCACCCGAATTTTATTTATATCGATGACGAAGATGCTTTGTTTTGTAACGGATATGCTGTTTTTGAAAATGAGCAGTTTCCGCTTATAGTACTTGCTAAAATATTAAATTCTTCAATAATGGATTACTATATTTCAAATACAAGCTATTCAATTGAAGGCGGATATTACTGCTATCAGAAAAGGTATATTGAGAGGTTTTCAATTCCCGAATTTAATACAGATGAGATAGATTTAATAATTACTGGTCAACAACAAGATGTTAATGAATTATTACAAAACAAATATCAACTTTTAATGTAAACAAAAGGCGGAAGAAACTACTTCCGTCTTTTATAATACAACATCTGATATGCATTGTATGTAAAATGATTGACAAATTGAACGATAGACATCTGAAAGTGGTGAATTGCTTGCTTTAGTTCTAAAGTTTTGATTAACTAAGTCGGGATTTATCTCTTTTATATCAGTTAGTCGAAACCATAAAGATCTCCCCAAATCTATTTTATCGTAATATGGAGGATAATTTTTAGAGAATGGAGATTCACTTATATCTGAAATGGTTGCAACATAGATCCTGTTTTTATTTCTGACAGAGTCTTTGAAAAAAATATAATTACCATGTGATGTAATTTTTAATTTAATAGCATTTGTTTTGCCAAAACGACAAAACCATACTTCGCCTGTCTGATCGAGAATAGACTTGTGTTCTGATAAGAAATCTATCCCCGGAGGAGTATTGATTTTGAGCATTAAAAATGCTGTGCTTCCTTTGAACTTCATCACGCACCTACCCTTAATATTAAATATGACTAATATAATTATAGCGGAAAATTAAAAAAATTCCAGGTGCACACTTGACAAATTGAATAAATCTATAGACTTATGTCGGTTTTTGGTGTTATACTTAAGCAATATAATATGATAAGGAAAGATTGATATGAGTTTTATTGATAAACAGTTACTAAAATTTAAAACGATGATTGAGAAATCCATCATTACCGGTGGTGCCAGGGGAAAGGAATCAATGATACGCTCATCAGTACTAATAAATTTGATTCACGATGCGGTAAAAAATGAATTAATCGAAAAAGGGGTTCACCCATACAATATTTTCCCACCGTTTGGTAAATCAAAACCTGAGATAAAAATGGCTGGATTTCTCAAACAAAAGGACCAGGATGTATGTGTTCTACCTGCCAATATTCAAAAGAAACCTATAATCATAAATTGGGGACCTTTAAAATTTGAAAATAAAAAGGATCCATATGGATTTGATTTCTCGACTAATTCTTTGGTTATAAATGTGAGAAGTCAAATGAGTAGTTTAGCAAAGAACTCCGACACTTTGTTTGAAAGAACTTTTGCAGAAGCACAGAATTTGCATATGCGTTACAAAGATATTGTACTTGGTGAAGTTTATTTGATACCAACACACGAGTATGATGACACGCTGGTAAAACAAAATCTTGTAGGATTTAAGAAAAATCATACAAATATCGAAAAGTATATTAGTTTCTTCAATTCAATAAATAACCGTACGCTCAAAGGAGAAAATTATGAATATGAGCGATGCACATTACTTATTGTAGATTTTAGTAAGGCTCAACCAAAATTGTATCAAAATAGTGCCGAATTGAAGAAAGATGGATTGATTTCTCCTTCATTTGGAATCGAATATGCAACTCTTGCTTTTAATACTTTTGCAGAGGATATACTTAATATTTATGCTTCAAGGTATGATATCAATAATCTCCGCACATCTATAAAGTAAATAGAAAGTGTGATATTTAATTAGCATTAAGTATAATCTCACATTCGTAAAGCTCCCTCCTATCGGGTACAATGTATCTGACAGGAGGTTTTTTATGCAAATGAACAATTAAAACCTAATACCACATATTACACAGCACCTATTTTAAGGCCGGAAAGAAAGTCAAGAAATAGGTGCTTTTTTGTACCCGAAAACCTGCATTTTACAGAAGTCGAAAAGCAATATACCCCCATTACCCCACAAATCAAAACGCTTTACAGCGAAAAAAACGCAAAAGTCGCCCCGAAACAATGCCATTTTAAAGCACTTGATGAAAATATCAAGTGTTTTCTTTTTGCACTTTTTTCTGTCCGAGGGATGCAAACTGTTTTCCTCAGTAGAAACAAATGAGGAGCAATTTTTGGAAAAAAGACTTGCTGGTGATGCTTTCTTATTGGGAATTAGTGAAAGGGAAATTTTTTCAAATATTTTTTGAAAACACCCCCAAAACTCTGCTTCTCATTTCAAACAAGTGAGGGGGGTAAATAAAAAATATTTTGCAAATCAAGAAAAGCGGGTGTGCATTTTGATACCTCTTGTCCAAATGAGTGAAGGAATAAATTTCAATCAGGGTTTCAGGGTGTTCCCTGACGAGGTGTTTGTACCGTTTTTTCGCCGCAGGAGTAAAAACGGTCTGCTTGCTAAGATTTGTCATTACAACTTAATAAACAAGTTTTAATAAAAAAACTTGCTGACGGGTTTAATGAGAAATGCATAGAAATTTTTAATTTCTTCGACTTACAGGGGTTACAAAACGCCTCTCCCAGTTCAAACAAGTGAAAGGAGTTTTTATAATGCCGAGATTATCGAAAAGTGCAAAGCAAGAATGGAATTTTTTCATAAATCCCAAAACAGGCAGAAGAACATACAACAGCCTTTGTCTTAAATGCAAAAACAACTGTAAGCAAAGTTACAAAGCGACCGTTATTTTTTGCCCAAAGTACAAAACGAAAAGAGGTGTAAAAATCATCAAAAATCGTCGCAAATATGATGACAGCAGCTGATTTAATATAGCTACACTGATTTTCAATAAAAAGCCGATACAAGTGAAAAAAATTTCCGATTTCGGCACCAACTCAATACAGAAACGGAGGTAACACAGTGAACAGATATTTCAAAACAGCTAACGCCAAAAACTTTGCATTCTACAAAGTACCGAAAGCGTTATTTGAAGAAAAGTACAAATCGGTTTCAATCGATGTAAAAATGCTGTACGGTCTTTTGCTCGACCGAATGTATTTGTCTGTCAAAAACGGCTGGATAGATAAGCAAGGCAGAGTATATCAATATTTCACAATAAAATCTGTACAGGAAAAACTGCATTTCGGTCACGAAAAAATATGCAAGTTATTCTCCGAACTTGAAGTCGCAGATTTGATTATTCGCAAAAGACAAGGTCAGGGAAAGCCGAGCATTATCTATCTAAAAAAATTCTGATTTTCGGCTTTATTGATTTCCGAATAACAGAAGGTTAGTAGATTAAGACTGTTACCGGCGGAAAAAGAAATATATATGGAGGTAAAAATGATAAAAACAGTAGATATAGATTTGCTCATTCCTTTTGAAAATCATCCGTTTAAGGAAAGAAGTGGAATTGAGCAACAAGAATTAACAGAAAGCTTAAAGAAAAACGGATATTTACACCCACAATTCTTTGTTGATGATGGGATAAGTGAAACAACATTTAACAGACCGGGCTTTCAGGAAATGGAAAGCCTTATTGAAGCCAGTAAGGTGTCAACTTCATAGCCATACAGGAAAATGTTGATACCACGAAAGGTATGGGAACGGAAATGATGCCGTTTCATAATATTTTTAACGAATGGTATGCGGCTCAGACTTCAAAGAAAATCCGTGCTGTTAATGAGATGAAAGCTTCAAAGGGTATGAAAATTTCTTCAACAGTGCCTTACGGTTACAAGAAAATCGAAGATAACAAGGAACAATGGTACATAGATGAACCTGCGGCAGAAATTGTAAGAAAGATATTTAATCTTTGCATTTCAGGTAAAGGTCCGTCGCAAATTTCAAGACAACTTGAA
>CAKUXU010000010.1 GCA_934700635.1 uncultured Eubacteriales bacterium
TTTTGCTGATTGCTATAGCTGTAGATCCGTGTAAAACGGAAGACAAATCACCTAAACCTGCATTTTCTGCAGCACGTTTCAATAAAGTATTTTTTATTACCAAATACTCTATATCGGACTCACGTAAATCTTTTCTGAGTTTAGTGTCATCTCCGACATTTATTCCTTGGTATTCTACTAAAACACCTGCACAAGAAGATTTAAGTTTTTCGGCAATACTGCTAACAATAGCTTTTTTCTCTTCTAAAGCTTTAACACTTGGCAAATTGTTCACCTCCAAATTTAATATATAAAAAAGTTACCGAGTCATAATCACTCCGAAAAGCGAGTAAAACCGGTAACAAATGTCTGTTCGGGTAATCCTCGGTAGGAATTATGCTTAAAAAGCACCTACTGTCTTCGGAATCATTATTGTTCTTTATTGTACTACAAATTTAAAAAGTTGTCAACAGTAAAATTATTATTTATCAAAATATGTTATAAATCTTTTATTAATGTATCAGATGTGTTGTGATTATTAATTTTCATTCAGTTAATATTTGTGTTTTATATTCGGCAATTTTAAAATCGTAGGACATAATTCTATTAAACACTGAAAATGCCATTATAGAACTGTCTTTAAATTGTTTTTTAAGTGTTAAAGCATATCAATAATTTTGAAATTTACTACCAATATGTTAACATATAATTTATATTCTGTCAAAAAAAATAAAAATCTACCCTTAGATAAAGGATAGACTTTAAAATTATTGAGCGTTTTCAAACTTACCGGCATTAATTTTGACGCCGGGACCCATGCTTGAAGATACAACACAAGATCTAATATATTGACCTTTTGCTCCCTCAGGTTTTGCTTTAACTATAGCATCCATCAAAGCATCGAAGTTTTCAAGCAATTTCTTTTCACCGAAAGATGCTTTTCCAATAGGACAATGAATAATATTAGTTTTGTCAAGACGGTATTCAATTTTACCTGCTTTTGCATCTTTAACAGCTTTCGCAACATCCATTGTAACCGTTCCTGCTTTTGGGTTTGGCATAAGGCCACGAGGTCCTAAAATTTTACCGAGTCTTCCAACAACGCCCATCATGTCGGGTGTGGTTATAAGTACATCGAAATCCATCCAATTTTCGGATTGAATTTTTTGAGCCATTTCTTCGGCTCCAACATAATCTGCGCCAGCTTCTTTAGCAAGTTTTTCGTTTTCGCCTTTGCAAATTACTAAGATTTTAATCTTTTTACCTGTACCATTAGGTAAAATCATTGCACCGCGAACTTGTTGGTCAACATATCTTGAGTCTACACCAAGTCTGACATGAAGTTCAATTGTTTCATCGAACTTAGCTTTTGCGGTTTTAACACATATTCCCATAGCTTCACTTGAATCGTAAGAAACTGATGGGTCATATGATTTAATACTTTCTCTGTATTTCTTTCCGTATTTCATATTTTTCCTCCTGAATTAGTGGTAAAATCGGATTTTTTCCTCCCACCTAAAGGGACTCTGCTAATCAACAACTTCAATACCCATACTTCTTGCAGTACCGGCAACCATTGAAATAGCTGTTTCAATATTTGCAGCGTTTAAATCCGGCATTTTTAAAGTGGCTATTTCTTCGACTTGTTTTCTTGTGATTTTAGCAACTTTTGTTTTATTCGGAACGCCTGAACCGGATTTGACTCCGCAAGCTTTTTTGATTAAAACAGCAGCCGGTGGTGTCTTTGTTATGAACTCAAAAGACTTATCTTCATAAATTGTTATTACAACAGGAATTATAAGTCCTTCGTCTTTACTTTGTGCAGTACGATCGTTGAATTCTCTTGTGAATTGCACAATGTTAATACCGTGAGGTCCAAGTGCAGAACCTACCGGGGGTGCCGGAGTTGCTTTACCGGCGGGAATTTGTAATTTTACGATTGATTTGACTTTTTTACTAGCCAATTTTTGCACCTCCATATTTTGTGGTAAATCACGAAGTAAATATAATTTTACTTCTCCCACGCTTTTGCAAAAAGCTTTTCTAAGCTCTCTGCGACAAGGAAATTTTTAAATTTTAAATATTAGTTTGATTACATAACAGGTTCAAGCTGTGAAAGAGGTATTTCCGCAGGAGTTTCTCTTCCAAACATTGAAACAACAATCTTAGCAATTTTTTGCTGCGTGTCAATTTCAACAACTTTACCAACCATGTTAGTAAGTGCTCCTTCAGTGATTCTAACCGACTCACCAACGCTATAATTAAGACTTACACTGCGTTTTTCAACACCGAGCTTCTTAACTTCTTCCTGAGTTAAAGGAATCGGTTTTGTTGAAGAGCCAACAAATCCGGCACAACCTCTGATGTTTCTGACTATATACCAAGAATAATCATTAAGAATCATTTTTACTAAAACATAACCCGGAAAAATCTTTCTTTCGACTTCTCTTTCTTTGTTATCTTTTATTTCCAAAACGGTTTCAGTAGGAATTTTTATGTCTTGTATTAAATCTTCTATTCCACGATTTTCAATGGTTTTTCTGAGGTTTGATGCGACTTTGTTTTCATAACCGGAATAAGTATGCACAACATACCATTTTGCTTCCTCAGACATAACTTATCTTTCCTCTCCGGATTTTCTTACTTACTTGATACCGACATAACCATTCCGAGTAATTGAATAAGACCTGCATCAAGTATTGCTACAAAAACACCAACAACAAATATCATTGCTAGTACAATTCCGGTGTTTTTAAAAACTGTTTTTTGTGTTGGCCAAACAATTTTCTTTAACTCTATTTTGGAATCAACGAAAAAATTTTTAAGCTTTGCAAATATTCCTTTTTTAGTTTCACTCATTGTTTTGCCTCCAGTCTAGTTTTACTTTGTTTCTTTGTGCGGAGTATGTTTTCTACAAAAACGACAATGTTTGTTCATCTGGACTCTATCCGGATTACTTTTCTTGTTTTTCGTAGTTTCATAATTTCGCTGCTTACATTCTGTGCAGGCAAGCGTAACTTTTACCCTCATCTACGGCACCTCCCGGTATTTCGGAATAATTTAGCCTCCCTCTGAACTTTTTACAAGTCTAAAATCAGAGGTAGGAGAATTTTATCATATTTTCTTTAAAAAGTCAACACATATTTATTTTAATGTTCAAAATTAAAATATTTTTGCCATAAAATTTGATGCAATAGATTTATTTCGATGAAATAGATTCTATATACTCTTCAAGTTCGCTTTTTATGACCGAAACCCTTGGACCATACACCACTTGGACTCCGTCGCCTTTCTTTATTACTCCTGCAGCGCCGCTTGATTTAAGAATATCCTGATCTACTTTTTCAATATCACTGACTTTTACTCTTAAACGTGTTGCACAGCAATCTAAATTTTCAATATTCTCTATTCCTCCTAAACCTTCAAGAATTTTTGAAACGTTGGAGTTTTCTTTTGAAGCATTGAAATCTTTTTTAGTGTAAAGCTTTGATTCGGTGTCATCGTCTTCTCTTCCTGGAGTTATAATATTAAATTTGATAATTGCAAATTTGAATAAGAAATAGTATAAAACGGCATAGGCTGCCCCTACGGGTATTACGTAAATCCAGTTTGTTTTGCTGTTTCCTTGCAGTACACCGAATAAAATTAAATCTATTAATCCACCTGAAAATGTTGTACCGATAGTTACTTTAAGAAGATGCATAAGCATAAAAGATATACCGGCGAAAATACAGTGAACACCATAAAGTGCGGGAGCAACAAATAAAAATGTAAATTCCAATGGCTCAGTTATTCCTGTTAGCATACTTGTTATTGCTGCAGAAATAAGTAATCCTCCCACAACTTTCCTTTTTGAAGGTTTAGCAGTATGGTACATTGCAAGTGCTGCAGCAGGAAGTCCGAAAATCATGAATGGGAATTTACCTGCCATAAATCTTGCTGCTCCGATACTAAACTTCGTAACGCTTTGAGAACCGAGTTCCGCAAAGAATATATTTTGAGCACCAGTTACATAGTGACCGTCTACGATAGCAGTTCCTCCGATCGCAGTTTGCCAAAACGGCATATAAAATACATGATGAAGCCCAAAAGGAATCAAAGCTCTTTCAGTTATACCGTAAATTAGTGTTCCAGCATATTTTGAAGCTGTTACAAGCCCACCGATTGAATACATGATTTCTTGTATCCACGGCCAAACAAAATACATTATTATTCCTACACCTATATAGGCAATTGAAGATATTATTGGAACAAATCTTATTCCTCCGAAAAACGATATAACATTTGGAAGTTTTATTTTATAGAATTTGTTGTGTAAATATGCTACTCCCAGACCTGTTAATATTCCTCCGAAAACACCCATATCAAGAGACTGTATACCACAAACTGAAGTGAGCATTCCTTCTCTTAAAGCTCCAGGTTTGAGTTTTCCGCTTAAAGTTAAAAGAGATGAAACAGTTTGATTCATTACTAAAAATGAAATTGCTGCAGAAAGAGAAGCAACCGCTTTTTCTTTTTGTGCCATTCCAAGAGCCACGCCCATAGCGAATATAAGCGGTAAATTGGCAAATATTATTTCTCCTGTCTGTTTCATGACGGTAAAAATTGCATTTAGTAATGTATTTTCACCTAAAATATTTTCAAGTCCGAATGAACTGATCATTTGAGGATTAGAAAAAGATGCACCTATTCCGAGTAGTAACCCTGCAATTGGAAGAAGTGCTATTGGAAACATAAATGATTGCCCAACACGTTGCAATAAACTGAAAATTGAATTTTTCTTATTCAAAAAGTACACCGCTTTCTTATTATTTTAAAATTTATTATTGGTTCTTTTCGTATGTTATTACGCAGGTTTCTCCTGCAACAACTTCGCCGTAGCAAGGATTCATTGATTTTATACTATTAATGTTCGTGATAAGAAGTGAGGTATGTAAAGGGTAGCCCATCTTTTTAATGAATTCTATGTCTGCTGTTGCTAGTTTATCACCGACGTTAACAGTATCGCCGTTTTTAACAAAGCACTTGAATCCTTCTCCTTTTAAGTTTACTGTGTCTACTCCAATGTGAATCATTATGTCAAGACCGTCATCGGATTTTATACAAAAAGCATGCCCTGTTTCGGTTACTTGATCAATAACTCCTTTTACTGGCGAAAGAACTTCATTTGTACTCGGTATAATAGCTACTCCATCACCTAATATTTTTTCAGAAAAAACCTCATCTGGTACATCAGCAATTGGAATGCATTTTCCTGTTTGAGGTGATATTATTTTCTGCAAATTGTCTTCTTCCATACTTTTCATGATTGATATCTCCTTATGTTTAAATTTTTTTTAGTATATTTTCTTTTATCTCTGAAATATTTGTATTTATAATTTTTTCTCTTATTTTAAGTATAAACGGAGCAGACATAGAAAGTTCGTCTACACCCATTGCAAGATATGTTTCAAGCAAGGACTCATCTGATGCAGACTCTCCGCATATACCGACTTTTATGTTGTTTTTATGGGCATTATCAATTACGAATTTTATCATGCGGATAATTGCTTTATGGTGGGTGTCAAACATAGTATTGACTTTACTGTTTTGCCTGTCGACTGCTAATGTGTATTGAGTTAAATCATTTGTACCGATGCTGAAAAAGTCTACTTCTTTAGCAAGTTCATCACTTATCGCAACCGCTGCAGGAGTTTCTATCATTATGCCTTTTTTAATGCTGTTGCTGAAAGGTACACCACTTTCCGAGAGTTCTTTTTCGATTTCTTTTAAATAATCTTTTATTTTCATTACTTCAGAAACAGATGAAATCATAGGAAACATTATTGATACGTTTCCATAGATTGAAGCTCTGTATATAGCTTTGAGTTGAGTTTTAAAAACCTCAGGATTGTCAAGGCAAACTCTGATGCCTCTGTATCCCATTGCCGGATTATGTTCAAAAGGAAGATTAAAATAATCTGCTTTTTTGTCTGAGCCTATGTCAATTGTTCTTATTACTACTTCTTTTTGATTCATCCTTTGAAGTATGTCTTTGTATACTTCAAATTGGTAATCTTCCGAAGGAAAATCTTTTTTTCCTAAATAAATAAATTCACTTCTTAAAAGACCTATACCACCTGAATCATTTTCTATTATTTCGTCTATTTCTCCGGGATTGTTCATGTTTGCATAAACTTTTATTTCTTTGCCGTCAAGTGTGATATTTTTTTTACCTTTAAGACTTTTTAAAAGCTTTTTTGATTTTTCTTGCTCAATTTTTTTATTTTTGAAAAGCTTTAAAATTATATCCTCAGGATCTATATAAACTTCACCCGAACTTCCATCGAAAACTACATATTTTCCATTATATTCTTCTAAAAGCTGATTTTTAAGGCAAACTACACCCGGAATTTTCATTACTCTTAAAAGTATTGAGGTGTGTGAATAAGTTGAGCCATCTGTACACAAAAAGCCTTGAACTTTGTTTTTATCTACCGAAGAAATTTCACTGGGTGTAAAATCGGATGCTGCTAAAATTACATTTCCACTTTTATTTTCAAGTTCAAAAGTATTTTTTTTACCCATTAAGATATTTATTATGCATTTCGAGATGTCTATTATGTCAACTGCTCGACCTTTCATATATGGATCAGGCATATCCGAGAAAAATTTCTCAAATTTTTTTGACGTTTTCCAAACCGCATATTCTGCTGATGTTTTTTCTGAATATATGATTTGAATTATTGAGTCTTTGAAATCTTTGTCTTTTATCATTGTTTCATGAAATTTAAAAATTTCTGCTTCGTCTTCTCCGAGAGACATTAAAATTTTTTCATAAAGAGATTTTGTGTATACCAAAGCTTGTTTTTCTGCTTTTTCATATCTTTCTATTTCAGCTTCGGGATTATCCGATTCTTTTTTTTCGAAGTTTAATTCTTGAGAAATGTTTACAACAAGTTTTCCAAAAGCTACACCTTCCGATATTCCTGTTCCTTTTAGGATAATCATAAATCATTCTCCTTTCGGATTTTCTGTTTCTGAGGCTAAGTTTTCGGTTAAAAGTTTTGTTATTGTTTCTGCTGCTTCTGATTCATCGGGACCTTCGAAAATAATTTTTATTTTATCTCCTTCTTTAATACCGAGACCCATAATTGAAAAAAGTCCCTTAGCATTTGAAGAAGCTTTTTGTGTTTCTATTGTTATAGAACTTTCAAATTTGGATGATTGATTTACAAGCATTCCGGCTGGTCTTGCGTGCATACCGTTTGCACCTGTCCATAAAAATGTTTTTGTTATCATAATTTAAAACCTTTGTAAGCCACAATTTTTAATAATTTGCATATGATAATCATAGGCAACTCTATAAGACTTACTTTTTACCTTTCTGTAATGTAAATTGGAGTTTTGCTTATGAAATATAGTAGTAACTTTTAATTATTCATATAATCATGAATTTTTCAAATAGGTATATTCACTAAATTAATTACAATTTTTACTTCGTCTGAATATTATCACTTATAAGGGCAAAATTGTCAATATTAAAAAATATTAGTGATATTAATCTGTACATTTTTTGAATGATTTGTGGTATAATTTCAATGCAGTAACAAATTAAATTGCTTTGAGGTAGTGTTAATCTAAAATATATAGTTTTTTTCGTTTTTTATGATAGTACTTACTGAAAAAGAAAACCAATAAGGAGAAATACAGATGAAACAACTCACAGATAATAAGTACATATTAACATGGATACAATATATTGAAAGTATAGTAACCCCGGAAAATATTGTTTGGATAGATGGCTCAGAGGAGCAACTTGAAGAGCTTAGGAGACAAGCGTGTGAATCTGGAGAAATTATAAAACTCAATGAAGAAAAACATCCAGGATGCTATTTGCATCGCAGTGCACAAAATGATGTCGCAAGAGCTGAAAAAAAGACATTTATTTGTACTAAAACTCAGCTAGAAGCAGGACCAACAAACAATTGGATGAGACCAGATCTTGCGTATAAAAAGCTTTATAAAATAGCAAAAAATAGTTATAAAAATAAAACTATGTATGGAATACCATATTCAATGGGACTTTTAAATTCTGCTTTTTGTAAACTTGGAGTCGAGCTTACCGACTCAATATATACGGTTTTAAATATGGCAATTATGACAAGGGTAGGAGTAGAAGCACTAAACAAAATAGGTCAAGGAGATAATTGGGTCAGAGGACTTCATTGTTCTTGCAATATTGATGAAGACAAACGATATGTTTGCCATTTTCCACAGGACAAAACTATAATTTCAGTTAATTCAGGTTATGGTGGAAACGTTTTACTCGGTAAAAAATGTTTTGCTTTAAGAATTGCTTCCGAAATGGCCAGGAAAGAAAATTGGCTTGCCGAGCATATGCTTATTTTGGGTATTGAAAAACCAAATGGAGAAGTTAAATATGTGTGTGCGGCATTTCCGTCTGCTTGCGGAAAAACTAATCTTGCAATGCTTATACCTCCTGAAATTTATACCAAAGCAGGATACAAAATATGGTGTGTAGGTGATGATATAGCATGGCTTAGAATAGGTGAAGACGGAAGATTATGGGCTATGAATCCTGAAAATGGTTTTTTTGGTGTTGCACCCGGCACAAGTGCAAAATCAAATCCAAATGCTCTTGCTTCTACATCTAAAAATACCATATTTACTAATGTTGTTCATAATTTAGATGACAACACAGTTTGGTGGGAAGGCTTAAATGATAATCCTCCTGAAAATGCTGTTGATTGGAAAGGAAATCCTTGGAATGGAAAAAAATCTTCTGAAAAAGGAGCTCATCCAAACAGTAGATTTACCGCTCCTGCAAGTAATTGTCCTTATCTTAGCCCTGAATTTTATAATCCTATGGGAGTTCCTATTTCTGCTATAATTTTTGGCGGCAGAAGAGCAAATACTATACCGTTGGTTTATGAAACAAAAAATTGGAATCATGGTGTGTTTACAGGCTCGACTATATCTTCGGAAACAACTGCTGCAATAACAGGTCAAGTCGGAGTACTTAGAAATGACCCAATGGCAATGATATCTTTTTGTGGGTATAATATGGGATGGTATTTTGATCATTGGCTTAAAATGGGAAAACTCTTAGGAGAAAATGCTCCTAAAATTTTTGCTGTAAACTGGTTTAGAAAAGACAAAGACGGAAGCATAATTTGGCCGGGATACGGTGAAAATATCAGAATTTTAGAATGGATTTTAAAACGTTGTGAAGGAAGAATCGGAGCCATAGAAAGTCCTATAGGGTATTTACCGCGATCTACAGATATAAGAGTTACTCAAACCGATGTTTCTTTAAATGATATAAAAAAGCTGCTTCATATTAGTAAACCTGAGTGGAGAAAAGAAGTAAGCAGAATAAGAAAGTTTTATAAAATGTTCGGAGATGAGCTTCCGGAAGAACTACTTAAAGAACTTGATGAACTTGAAAATGATTTGAAGCTGGAACAAGATTAAAAATAATTTAGATTGAAGCAGAGAGCATATGAATATGTTTACTCTGCTTTATTTTTTATAAATATTGATTACATATAATTATTTTTTTAATCATATAAATATCTAAGCCTACTTGTTAGGAAATATAAATTTTTATGGGGTGGCATAATGCAAAAAAATTCCAATAATTTAAATCCTGAAATGATTAAAGAGGTAGAGAAGAAAACAGGTATGAGTGCTGAGGAATTAAAAAAAGCTGTCGATAGCGGTAATATATCCGGTATAGTTAAAAATTTTGATAAAAATACAGCCAACAAACTCGAAAAAGTTCTTTCCGACAAAGAATCCGCTATGAAATTGTTGTCTACTCCAAAAGCTCAAGCACTAATTAAAAAATTTTTCGGGGGTAAATAAAATATGGAAGACCTAACAGAGAAAATCACCGAGATGCTAAGTGATCCGGAAACTATGAATACATTAAAAAGTATTTCCGGTTTGTTAGGTTCTTCCAATAATGAAAAAAATTACGACACCGACGAAAAAAATGAGAATCCAGAACAAACCGATAAAGAGGAAAATTCAGGATTCTCTTTTTCACCGGAAATGATGCAAATGGTTTTAAAAGTTATTCCTATTTTGTCTTCTATAAACAAAGATGACAAGTATACAAAGTTTTTGGAAGCTTTAAGACCTCTTTTATCAGAAGAAAAAAGGAAGAAGCTTGACAGCTCTTCTCAAATTTTAAAAATTGTGCGTATATTGCCACTTTTAAAAAATCAAGGAATTTTATGAGGTGAGTAATAATTAATAATCATAGACTGCCGGAAAAGATGAAAAAAATGCAAGAATCTGCTATTAAGCAGGCCAAAGATTTTCAAGCTAAATCTAAAATCGGCGGTTGCGATTCAATAGCTGATGTTAACTTAAAATCAAATACTGACCGTCAAAAAGATGAGAGTTTTAAATTTAATCAAAAAAAAAGTAAAAAGAATGATTTACTTGATTTCATAACTAAAGATCCCGAAAAAGTACTTATTATTCTTCTAATATTACTTTTAATGGACAATAAAGAAAATTTTTTTCTTTTGCTTGCTTTGTTATATATTTTGACTTAAAAATATTATGCTTTATTTATCATATTCTTCTGGATTTTTACATATTTATTTTCTATAAATCAAAAATCCGGGAGGAATTTTTTTGAATGAAATTCTTGAAATGAGAGCTATAAAGTTAGGAGAATATATATCAAGAGAAAAAGCTACAGTTAGAAAAGCAGCAAAATGTTTTGGTATTTCAAAATCGACAGTCCATAAAGATGTTTCTCAAAGGCTTCAAAATATAAATTCATCACTGTATGAAGAAGTTAAAAAAGTTTTGGAAATAAATAAAGCACAGCGTCATATTCGAGGAGGATTTGCAACTAAAAATAAATATGCATTAAAAAACAGCACCCGTTAAAAACGGATGCTATTTAGTTTTAATAATTTTATTTAAATCTTTAGATTATTTAAATAATATATTTTAAAGTTAGGGGTTTGTAATTTTTTTTATGCAATTACTGACTTTTTTTACATTTTTTTCTCTGACAAAATCAGTATAATTTGAATATTTATAATCAGATGGTTTTTTATGCAGATTATTATACACATCTTTTCCGAATTTTACAGCTTTGTACATTCCGTATGATAATACTGCTCCTATTACAACTCCTACAGCTGTTTTCAAGATGCTTGTCCCGCTGCCGGAAACATTTTCAAGTTCATCATTTTTAAGTATTTTCAACTTACCATTCATTAAATTACACCTCTTAATAAACTTACTTATATGCTGAATTATAATATAAAATAGATTTTTTGTCAATAATATTTTTATATTCCTTTAATTTTTTATATTGAAATTATATTTGCGCTTCTTTAAAAATCGTTTTGATACGAGAATAATCATTGAATTTATTATTTTTCAAATTTTATAAACTGTTTTTGTTATTAATTTGATAAATTTATTTTTAGTAATTATGTTATATAGTAATATCTGTAAAAACTGCTTATCTTGATTTAAAAAGGACTTTATTTTATTATTTATCTATATTTTATCGATTTAAATGTGAAAGGATGAAAATTTTGGATTTAAAGTGTTTGAGTACATATTATGTGTATTTAAAGCGGAATATTAAAAGAATTTTAGCTATGATTTCTCTAGTAGGGCTAAGTCAAGTTTGCTACTTAATCTTACCTATGCTTATGTCTGATATTATCGACATCGGTATTAAAAAAAACGGTTTTAAAGATGAAACCCAAGCTTTTTATATGTCAGCTGAGGAAATAATAAAAAATCAAACTGTCTACATTCTTAAAATTGGCTTTTTAATGCTTTTTATTACCCTTGTTTCTGTTTTGTTTAGTGTATTTATAAATAGAATTATGGTTAAAATTTCTTCTGATATACTTTTTAAAATGAGAGAAGATATATTTAAAAAAATAATGAGTTTACCATATTCAAAAATCAGTAATTTTCCTGCTTCTTCTTTAATAACACGTTTAACAGCTGATGTTGAGAATGTGCAATATTTTTTAATTACTTTAACACAGCTTATCGTTCCGCCAATAATGCTTGTAGGTGGGGTTATTATGTCGCTTAAGATTTACCCTTCGCTTACTTGGATTATAGTTCTGGGGGGAATAATTTCTGGATTAATTGCTTTTGCTTGTTTGAAGATAATCATTTCAAAAACTATTGAAATGCAAACTTTGGAAGATAATTTTAATTTGACTGTTAAAGAACAATTAGATGGAATCGAAGTTATAAGGGGATTTGGAAATAAAGAATTTGAAAAAAGAAGATTTGATTGTTCAAATCGCAAATTTGCAAGTATATCTTTTTTTGTAAATAAAGTAATGTCAATTATGTCTCCTGTTTTATCGGTTTGGGCAAATTTTTTAGCTGTTGTCATACTTTGGATCTGTTCATTGAAAGTTAGCAGAGGCGAAATTATAGTCGGACAAGTCGTTGCTATTTCTCAATATTCTTTAATGATTATAGGTGCCTTTGTAGCGGTTTCTCTTATTCTTTCTTCTATTCCAAAATCTATGGTTTCAATAAAAAGAATATTGGAAATTTTAGAATGTGAAAAAGAGGACGAAAGTTTACTTAAATCGCTTCAAGATGATTTTAAAGATAAAATTGAAGTAAAAAATCTTTATTTCAAATATCCTAATAATTCAAATTATGCACTTAGAAATATAAATCTCAAAGTTGAATATGGTAAAATAATCGGAATTACGGGTAGTGTAGGTTCGGGCAAATCAACTTTACTTAAAATTATTTTAGGTTTTTATTCTCCTTCTAAAGGATCTGTATTTTTCGGAAATCAAAATTTAAATGAAATAAAAAAACAAAGTATACTCAAAAATATAAGTTATGTTTCTCAAAAAGATTCTTTGTTTTCCGGAAGTTTAAAATCAAATTTAACCGTTGGATTTCAAAATGCGTCAGATGAAAAAATAAAAGAAGTTTTAAAAGTTTTAAATTTAGAAGACTTTTCTTTGGACAAAAATTTAAATTCAAATATCCTTCATTCCGGAAAAAATGTTTCCGGTGGGCAAAAACAGCGTCTTACCCTTGCAAGATCGCTTTTAAAAGATGCAAACATTTATATATTTGACGACACTTTTTCTAATCTTGATTTAAAAACCGAAGCATTAATAAGATCAAGAATTTTGGAAATTCTTAGAGGCAAAACTGTTTTTATTGTTTCCCAAAGAATAGGTACAATAAAAAATGCTGACGAAATAGTAGTCTTGAATAATGGCGAATTGATAGCTGTTGGAAGTCATGAAAATTTATCTGAATCATGTGACGTCTACAAAAATATGATAGAAGTTCAAGCGGGTGGTGATTTTGACATTGCGAAATGAAGTTAAAAGTAAAGGAAGCATAAGAAGAATTTTAAAATATGTTTTTAAATATAAATACAGTGTTTTTATGATTCTTATTTTTAGTATTTTAGAATCTTTGATTGCTGTTTTTAGTCCTAAAATTTCAGGTAAAGGAATTACTGCACTTTGTGCTGTTGATGCCAATGGAAATTCAAACATAGATTTAAATTATATTTTTAATCTTTTGGCATTTTTGCTTGTTCTTTATTCTGTAAGTGGATTTCTTTCTTGTATCGGAAGGTATTTATTTACAAATGTTTCAGTTAAAATAGTTTACAATTTAAGAAAAGAAATATCCGATAAAATGAATAATGCTTCTTTTGAGTATATTCAAAACAGAAGTCAAGGAGACATACTTTCATGTATAGTTAGTGACGCAGAAAATATCAGTTCTGCATTTATTGAAAGTGTAAGGGGTATACTTTCTTCTTTTATTATAGCTATAGGAACGATTTATATGATGTTCTCTATTAGTTGGGAAATGAGTTTGTGTGCATTTGCACTTCTGCCTATAGTAGGTGTTTTAATAGTTTATTTTGCCGGTAAGTCTCAAAAATATTATAAAGGCTACAGAGAAAATCTCGGAAAGTTAAATAACATTATAGGTGAGTCTTTTTATGGGTATGAAACTATTAAATCTTTTGGTGCCGAAGATGAATTTGTAAAAAAATTCAGTACTATAAATAAAAATTTAAATGATGAATATTTTGAAAGTAATTTTATTTCCGGTCTTATGTCTCCTATAATGACTTTCTTATCAAAAGTTCTTTATGTAATATGCTGTGTACTTGGAGGGTATCTTGCTGTTGTGCGTGGCCTTTTGGTTGGTGATATAACAGCTTTTATAGTATACTGTGATCAATTTGTTAAACCTTTTATAGGTATTTCTGGTGCTTTAGGTGAATTTCAATCCACATATGCCTCAGCTCAAAGAGTATTTGATTTTTTAGATGCTCCTGAAGAGCTTGAAGGTGGAAATGCTCCAAAGAATAATGCTTCAATTGAATTTAAAAATGTAAGTTTTGAATATACTGAAAATAAACCTGTGATAAAAAATCTTTCTTTTAAGTGGGAACTCGGAAAAACGATTGCTATTGTAGGTGAAACGGGTAGCGGTAAAACCACAGTGTCGAAATTAATCATGAGGTTTTATGAACCTACAAGCGGAGAAATTTTTTTAGGAAATTCAAATATAAAAGATATTGATATTAATGATTACAGAAAACTTTTTGCGGTAGTTACTCAAGATTCCTGGCTTTATACTTCAAGCATAATTGATAATATAAAGTATGGTAACCTTGAAGCAACCGAAGAAGAAGTAAAAGAAGCGGCTAAAATTGTTGGAATTGATAAATTTGTAAAATCTTTACCCGAAGGGTATGAAACCATAGTTAGCGGTAATTTGTCGGAAGGACAAAAAGAACTTATTTGTATTGCAAGAGCAGTTGTATCTAACCGAGAATTTTTAATTATGGATGAAGCAACGGCATGTGTAGATACAGTCACTGAAAGTTTTATTCAGAAATCTTTGAATAAAATTTTAAGTCAAAAAACTTCTTTAATTATTGCTCACAGACTTTCAACCGTAAAAAATGCAGATATTATTTTGGTTATGAATAGTGGTGAAGTTTGTGAATTCGGCAATCATAAAGAACTTATGGCTAAAAAAGGGAGATACTATGAAATGTATAAAAATTTAATATAAAAAATAAAAACCTGCGGTGAAAAATTTCTCCGCGGGTCTTTGAATTTAAAATTTATTCTATATCTACTGATTCCGGTCCGGATTCACTTTTATCCTTTTTCGGAATTGTTACAGTTAAAACACCGTTATCTAATTTTGCTTTGATATCACTTTTTGTGATATTTTCATCGATATTAAAGCTACGTGTATAGCTTCCTGAAACACGTTCGCGGCGAATGTATTTTCCTTCTGAATCTTTTTGTTCAGACTCTGATTCATTAGAAGCGGAAATGGTCAAAGTGCCTTTTTCTATTGTGACTTTAACGTTTTCTTTTTTTACTCCTGGTAAGTCTATGACCATCTCGGTTTTATCGTCGTATTCAATAATATCGGTTTTTGCGTGATTTTTTAAACTTGAAAAAGTTTTTTCAAATGGTGTACGAAAGAAATCAAAATCATCTGGCTCAAAATGAGGTATTAAATATGACATGAAAACCACTCCTTTTTTAAAAAATATTTTTTGTACCCTAGAAAAAGGCACATTGGTTATTATATATCTATATTATTAAAAAATCAATAGGTATATTACAATTTTTTTGTTTTATTAATGAATTTTTTGTCGAAAATAAAAAAGATTGCCTATAAATTCCACTCATTTGAAATATAAGAACGATAATATTTTAGTTTTTTGAATATTTTATGGTATTTACTTGCAAAATTAAAAAGATTATGGTGTAATATTTAGAATAAAAATTTTATGGAGGTATTAATTATGTATTATTACAACAGTACTTTGGAATATCTAATTTTTATTATTCCGCTGATTATTTCAGGGTATGCAAGTTTTATGGTAAAATATAATTTTAATAAATACTCTAAAGTAAAATCTTCTTCCGGTGTAAATGGTATGGAAACTGCACGAAGAGTTTTAAATTATAATCGTGTTGAAGGTGTTACCATTGAAAGAACAAATGGATACTTTACTGATTATTTTGACTCTCGAACTAATAAAATTTGTTTGTCAAGCGAAGTTTATGATGCTCAGACTATTTCGGCTGTTAGTGTAGCGGCTCATGAATCTGGGCATGCTACGCAAAACGCGACAGGATATCTTCCTCTTAGATTCAGACATTTTTTAGTTCCAATAACTCAATTTGGTTCAAATCTTTCTATGCCGCTCATAATTTTAGGATTTTTAATTCCCGGTTTTAGTTTTGCCATTGAACTTGGAATCATATTTTTTTCATTTTCCGTTATTTTTCAAATCGTTACTCTTCCTGTTGAATTTGATGCAAGTCGTAGAGCACTTGAGTCAATAAAAGCTACAGGAATACTTAATGAAGATGAAATAAAGAGTTCCAAAAAAGTATTAAAAGCAGCTGCATTTACTTATGTAGCAGCAACTTTTAGCGCATTTGCTTCGCTTTTGAGACTTATAGTTATGTATAGAAACAAAAAAGATTAATTTTTTTGTTGACAAATTTAAAATGTTTTGATAAATATATACATGAACAAAAAATAAGTTAAACTTATTTAAATATACTTTAAGGGAGATTTTCAAGATGAAAAAATTTATTTCTAAGTCAACTGCAGTTGCTTTGGCAACATTAATGATTTCCACTTCTTATTCACCATCTTCTGAGGCTATGAGTTTTTCAGGAGCTCGTAAATTTTTTAAGGAAAATTCTATAAAAACTGCAGCTGTCGCTGCTTTAGGTGCAGTTACTGGAGGTTTAACTGTTGTTGGGCTTACATTTTTAGCTTTAATGGAAAATGGTGGTAATAAAAATGCTGCTACCGCTACCGATCCTAATTCACCTGTCATAACTGATGATGCTAATCGTACCACTTCAAACGAAACTAAAAACTCTGGAGCAAATGAAACCCCTGTAACACCTGGCGATAAAACTCCAGCTGCAACTCAAACCCCTGTAACACCTGGCGATAAAACTCCAGCTGCAACTCAAACCCCAGTAGTAACTGGTAATAAAACTCCAGCTGCAACTCAAACCCCTGTAACACCTGGCGATAAAACTCCAGCTGCAACTCAAACTCCTGTAACACCTGGCGATAAAACTCCAGCTGCAAC
>CAKUXU010000011.1 GCA_934700635.1 uncultured Eubacteriales bacterium
CTTTCGCAACTAAGGAATCGTATACTGAGGTCAAGATGTCTTTTAAATTAACATCTGTTTCAAGTGAAAAAGTTATTGTTTCGTCGCTCATTTTGTCACCTCAAATGTATATTTTATGAATTTAACCATTAGTCATATATTATATAGCATCTAAAATGATTTTCAAGTAAATATTTTATTAAATTATTTCTTTTATTGCATTTAATGCCAAAAGATAACTGTTTTTGCCGAATCCTGTAATTTGTCCAACACAAACTTCTGAAATAACAGAATGACGTCTAAATTCTTCACGATTGTAAATATGAGTCATATGAACTTCTATAAATGGCATTCTTGTAAAGGATATAGCATCTCTTAAAGCATAACTGTAATGAGCAAGAGCTCCCGGGTTTATTATTACTCCGTCAAAATTGTCTTTTAAGATTTGTATTTTGTCTATTAAAGCCCCTTCCCAGTTGCTTTGAAAAACTTCGCAATTTATGCCAATATTTTCTCCATGTATTTTTATTTGAGATTCAATGCTTTCAGCTGTTTCTTCTCCGTAAATACTTTTTTCTCTTATTCCCGTCATATTTAAGTTCGGCCCTAAAATTATTTCGACATTTTTATTTCTCATCGGTTTCATCCTTTAAAGATTTTACTTAACTGTGTCTTAAATAGTATTCACAAGCGTAAATTGCTGTATTTTCTACGGTACTAGGCTTACATACTTAACTTCTTACGCTTATAAAGAGATATTATGCCTTATAGGCTAAATATGAATACTTTTATTTGAAATTAAATTTTTTTTAATATGTTTTTCCAAAAATCTTTTAAATCTTAAAAAAATACCGCTATTTTTTTCTTCTAAAGGGTTAACAAGTAAAGATTTCAATTCAAGTAAATTTGCGGCTAAAATATCGGTAAATATTTGATCTCCTACCAGTAAAGTATTTTGAATAGGTGTGTTTATGAGTTTTATAGCTTTTTTTAATCCTGATGGAAGAGGCTTCATTCCTAGATAAATGTATGGTAGACTGATTTTTTTTGCAAAAATTTCGACTCGATTTTTGAAATTATTTGAAAGTATAATTATTTTTATATCATTTTCTTTGATTAAATCAATCCATTTTACAATACTTTTTTCTGGATCTTTTGTTTTGTGTGCAACCAAAGTGTCATCCACATCAATAATTATACCTTTTATATTTTCTGATTTTAAAAAATCTATTGTTATATTAGTTACTTTTTCTGTGAAGTAAGTGGGGCAGAAGAGCAATTGTACAACCTCCGTTAAAAAATAATTCGCAAATTCATACCCCTCAAGAATAATATTCCTTGAGGGGAAATTAAAATCTAATTATCTGCTGCCGTAGTATCTACCCATCTTTTTATGTCTGCGTGCTTCTTTGGATTTCTTTTTGCGCTTTACGGAGGGTTTATCATATGCTTCCCTTTTACGGATTTCGGAAATTATTCCCGAACTTTGCTTTTTAAACTTCCGAAGTGCACTTTCCAAAGATTCACTCTTTTTCGAAAGATGCTTAGAGTTTTCATCACTTAACGAATCATTTAATTCTTCTGATGATTTAGAATCAGAATTAAAATCATTCATAGTTGATTTTTTTTGTTCTTCCACTTGCTTCCCTCCTATCCGCTAAAAAAAGGATTTTTATACATGTATATTACAATACATCAGCATATTTGGCTTTTTTTGTGCAATAATCAACCAATAATTGCTTTATATAAGAATATACGCAGATAATTATACAATACTTTGATTTATATTGTCAAGATGTACTATGTAATATATATTTTTTAATTGAAGAAATAGAGAAAATGTAAATTTTATAGAAATCGTCAAACACTTTACATACTTCCGAAAAACGGTTATAATTTTGACAGTTACTTTTTAAAAAGGAAGGTTTTTATGGAGTTTGAAAAGGTTTCGGTTGTTGTTCCCGTTTTAAATGAGGAAAAATACATAGCGAAGTTTTTAGATTCCCTTTTATCTCAAGATTACCCTAAAGATTGTTTAGAAATAATTTTAGTAGACGGAAATTCAGATGATAAAACAAGGGATATAATAAATATTTATTTGGAAAAATACAATTTTATTAAGCTTTTAGAAAATAATAAAAAAACAGTTCAATATGCTATGAATATAGGAATAAAAAATTCTTCGGGAGACTATATAGTAAGAATGGACGCACATGCTTGGTATGCAAGTGATTATATTTCAAAATGTATTGAATATATTAAATCTGTTGATGCACAAAATGTCGGAGGGCCAACAGTTGTGAAAGGGAAAACCCATATACAAAAAATAATTGCCGCTGCTTATTCTTCTCCTTTTGCTTTGGGTGGAGGAAAACATTATGATCCTGACTTTGAGGGTTATTGTGATACTGTTTCGTGGGGATGCTTTAAAAAAGAATATTTAATGAAGATTGGAATGTATGATGAAAGACTCCCCAGAAGTGAAGACGACGATTTAAATTTAAGAATTTCAGAAAACGGAGGAAAAATTTTTATTACTCCAAAAATAAAAAGTGAATATTATCCGAAAGAAAGTTTTTCGAAACTTTTTAAACAGTATTTTAATTATGGCGTATGGAAAATAGCAGTCATAAAAAAGCATAAAAAAGTACCGAGAATAGGTCAGCTTGTTCCTATGGCTTTTGCAGGATTTTTAATTTCTTTTTCATTATTTTCACTGTTTTCAAAATTTTTTTTATCTATGCTTTTACTTGGGCTGATATTATACATGAGTGTTAATTTGTATTTCTCTTTTAAAACCAAATCCCTTAAGAATTTTTTTGATAAAATCCTTTTGTCATGGGCATGTTTTGTCATTCATTTTTCATATGGGCTTGGTTTTTTCAAGGGTATATTTAAATTCATGGGGAGTGAATGGTAAGAATATGTATCTAGGAGAAGATTTTCCTTCAAAACCAATTTCATTAAGCGATGAGCAGCTTAGAAAGTTACAGATGAAAAGCTTGGAAATTTTAGTATATTTTAAAAAATTTTGTGAAGATCACGGTCTTCTGTTTTACCTTTGTGGTGGATGCTGTATAGGTGCAATCAGACATAAAGGGTTTATTCCTTGGGACGACGATGTAGATGTTTTTATGCCGAGAAATGATTATGAAAAGTTGCCTATTCTTTGGGAAAAATACGCAGATAAAGAAAAATATTCATGTTTAAGAACTAATAAAAATGAATTTATCGGCAATGTAATGACGACTATTGTTGATAATCAAACTGAAGTTATTCGTCCATGGCAAAAAGGTAAGGATGGACATAAAGGTGTAATGATGGATGTGCTTCCGCTTGACGGATGCGCTCCCAGAGGAATAAAAAGAAAAATGCAAATGATCTACAGCATGATTTTTTCCCTTTACTGTTCAAAAATGGTACCGGTTAATCACGGTAAACTTGTTTCTGCAGTTTCGAAATTTCTCCTTTCGATTGTTCCTGGTGATAATCTTAAATATAAAATTTGGAAGTTTGCTGAAAAACAAATGAGTAAGTATGAAATCTCGGATTCTAAATATATTACCGAGCTTTGTGCAGGACCGCATTACATGAAAAATGAGTACCCTAAGGAAATATTTGATAGTGCTGTTTTTAAAGAATTTGAAGGCCTTTTGATGCCTCTTCCAGTTGGATACGACAGTTATCTTAAAATTGCGTTTGGTGACTATATGAAGTTACCGCCCGAGGAAAAAAGAAAAGCACATCATGATATTGTTTATATGAATTTAGAAAAGTAAAATTACGGAGGCCGAAAATGATATTTGGAGCAATAGTTGCTGGCGGTGTGGGCAACAGAATGAATATGGCAGGTATGCCAAAACAGTTTTTACCGCTCGGGAAAACCGAAAAGCCTATTATAATTCACACTCTTGAAAAGTTTATTTTAAGTGGTAAATTTGATTTTATTTATCTTGGAGTCCATAAAGAATGGACTGAGTATACACAAAAACTTCTCGAAAAATATAGTATAAGCTCTGAAAAAATTTTTATTGTCGAAGGCGGAGCTGACAGAAACCTTACGATTCTTAATATAATAAATGCAATTGAAAGAAATCATGGCAAAGATGATTCGAATATAATTGTGACACATGATGCAGTAAGGCCGTTTGTTACGATTAGAATGATTGAAGAAAATATCGAAGCGGCGAAAAAATTCGGCGCTTGCGACACGGTTATTCCTTCGGTTGACACAATAGTTGAATCTAAAAACGGTGAGATTATAAGTTCTGTTCCTAACAGAAATTACATGTATCTTGGTCAAACTCCTCAAAGTTTTAATATGAATAAGCTTAAAAAGCTTTATGAAAGTTTGAATAACGAAGAAAAAAACGTTTTAACTGATGCTTGTAAAATTTTTGCGTTTAGAAATGAACCTGTTTCACTTGTTCAAGGTGATACATTTAATATTAAAATAACTACCCAAAGCGATTATAAAATTGCAAATGCGATAGTAGGGGGTAATATGGTTGATTAATTATGTTTATCAGCTTGTTACGCCTGGCAATTTTTCGGTTAAATATGAAGATATAGATCTTAGTAAAGGTGTTATCGTCAGACCGAACTATATGGCTATTTGCCATGCGGACCAACGATATTATCTTGGTAAACGTGATGTAAGAAAATTAAAATCAAAACTTCCAATGGCACTTATTCATGAAGCTGTCGGAGAAGTTGTTTATGACTCTTCGGGAAAGTTTTATTGCGGTCAAAATGTTGTTATGATTCCAAACGTTCCTGGAATTCCAAGTAAAACTATTTACGAAAATTATCAAAAAGGATCGAAATTTATGTCAAGCGGTATAGATGGTTTTATGCGGGAACTTGTTTCGATGCCAAGCGACAGAGTCGTCTCTTTTGAAAATGTGAGTCCGGAAGTAGCTGCTATTTGCGAGTTTATAAGTGTTGGCGTTCATTCTTCTCGAAGGTTTGAGATTATTTCTCATGATATTAAAGAAAAAATTGGAATATGGGGAGATGGAAGTCTTGGATTTGTTATGGCACTTATACTGAAAGTAAAGTTTCCAAAGACGAAAATAACGGTTATAGGAAGGGATATCTATAAACTTTCGCAGTTTTCTTTTGTTGATGAAGTTTATTTAGCAGAAGATATTCCAAGTGATTTTTATGTGGATCATGCTTTTGAATGTGCAGGTGGAAATGGTAGCTATTATGCAATTAAAGATATAATAAAATACATAAATCCTCAAGGCTCGGTTATGCTTATGGGAGTTAGTGAAAATGAGGTACCTATAAATACAAGAGATGTTCTTGAAAAAGGATTGACTTTGGTTGGAAGTAGTCGTTCGGGAAGAGGAGATTTTGAAGAAGCGGTTAGGCTACTTGAAATTCCTGAGTTTCAAAGTAAAATCAGAAGAATAATTTTTGAAGAATCTCCTGTAAACAGCATTTTGGATATTCATAGAGTTTTCAAAAGTGACCTTAACACTTCATTTAAAACAGTTTTTAAATGGAATCTATAAAAAAGGAGGTATTTTAGTCTGAAAAAGAAAATTTGCTTTTTGGGATTTAGTTTATTTTCAATCGGTGGTGCTCAAAGAGTTACGATTTCTCTTGCAAACGATTTATGTAAAGAATACGAAACACATGTGATATCTATTTGTGAAATTGAAAATAAAAATAATTATTTTGTTGACAAAAAAGTTAAAATTAAAAGCTTTGGTCTGCCAAATAATGCTCAAGCAAGAGAAGCTCTTAAGTTGTTTTTTAAATTGAAAAAATATATAAATGAAAATAAAATAGACGTTCTTTTCATAGCTGGATCACTACCGATTCCGGTTGTTAGCATTTTGAGACCATTCATAAATGCAAAAGTCGTTTTTTGCGATCATGAAAATTTAGCTGGGAGAGATAAAAAGTCTATTATTTTCAGGAAAATTGCTTGTGTTATAAGCGATAAAGTAATTGTTTTGACTGACGAAACAATGAACGATTATAGAGAAAAAATTGGGGATTATAAAAATAAATTTATTCAAATTTATAACTCAATAGATGATTCTTTACTTGAAAAAAATATTGTTTGTGATATTAACTCTAAAAAAATTTTGTCGGTTGGCAGACTCAGCAAAGAAAAAGGATTTGATTTAGCAATTGATGCAGCTAAAAAAGTTTTTTTAAGTCATTCTGATTGGCAGTGGGATATCTATGGTGATGGATCGGAAAAGGATGAAATTTCAAATAAAATTAAATTTAACGGTTTGGAAAACAATGTTTTTTTAAAGGGTTCAGACCCGAATGTGATTAAGAAATACAAAGATTACAGTATTTTTGTTTTACCTTCTTACAGAGAAGGCTTTGCAGTTGTTCTAACCGAAGCAAAATTAAGCGGTTTGCCTACTGTTAGTTTTGATTGTTCTTCAGGTCCTTCTGAAATAATTTCCGATGGAATTGATGGTTTTTTGATTCCGTGTTACAGCACAAAAATTATGGCAGAAAAAATCTGTAAACTTATAGAAGATCCTTTACTCAGAAAAAGTTTTTCAGAGCATTCTAAAGATAATTTATATAAGTTTAGTAAAAAAATTATAATAAAAAAATGGATTAACTTAATAGAAAATATTTAAAATTAATCGCTTTTAATATTTAAAATATCAGTTAAAAATTTTAGTAAAAACCTAATTTTTATAAAAAGAGGATGAGTAATGAATCAAATTTCAAATTTGAAACAAACTAACTTGTTTTATGAGTTCACGCTCACTTGCTTAAGAGTTATTTCTTTTTTGATTTATGTTGTTGGATTTTTAGATATTTCATATAATACAATGCTCATAGGGGTTTTGATTCTGTGGACTTGCAATGTGGTATACAGTTTGAAAAAATCTAGACTTTTGTTTTTGGTTTTCAATATAGTTTTGTTTGTTTTTTTAATAAGTCGTCCAACTATAGATTTATTTCGTAAAGATATGTGGTGGCAATATAAAACGTCAGAAAATTTATTCTCGCTTGGAAGCCTTTATATTTCAATGGTTTTTCTATGGATCGGGTATTATATTGGTGAGAAAATAATTAAAAAATACGAAAATAAACCAAGAAAAATCAGCACGCTTTTAAATGCTTCTTCTGAAAAAAAATTTACTGAAAATCTTGAATTTATTTCTTTGACGTTATTTTATATCAGTATTTTTTCAATTTTTGTTGTTGAACTTGAAAAGTTTTTATACATGCGTGGAAAAAATTACGAGGAAATATACGTTTCTTTCAGAACACAGTTACCTTTTTTTGTAAATGCTATTGCCTCAATGAATAAATATTTTTTATGTGTTTTTTTGGCTACAATGCCAACTAAAAGAAAATCTGTTTTTCCACTTCTGCTTTATGTTTTTTCAGCAGTCCCTTATTTTTTAATAGGTGCAAGATTTAAGTTGGTTGTTAATGCACTTTTTATGGTTGTTTATTTTATAATAAGAGAAATACTTGAAAATAAAAAAAGATGGATAGGAAAATTTGAGAAAACAATGTTTATAGTTTCAGCTCCGCTTGTTATTGCATTTTTAGGAGCCTACAATTATATTAGAGAAGGTAAAAAAGTTGCTTATAAAGGTTTTTTCGATCTTATAGTTGATTTTTTTTACAAACAAGGAGTTTCGTTTGAAATACTTAAAATTGGTTATAAAACTTTACCGAAAATAAAATATACCGGATTTGTTAACTACACTTTTGGGGAGATTCTTGATTATTTAATGCATAGTAATATATCGAACTTACTTTTCGGAACAAAAGCTTTTGAAGGAGGTCAAAATGAAACTCTAGGGCTTTATAGTAATCTTTTAGCACACAGAATGGCTTATACTGCTGCACCTGATTGGTTTTTGGCAGGTCATGGCTGGGGCTCTTGTTATTTGCTTGATACTTATGCTGACTGGGGATATTTTGGAATAATAATATTTAGTATTTTCTTAGGTATTGTGTTTTCGTCAATGATGTATTTCATTAAAAAAGGAAAATTTGCATGTACTGTAGTGCTTTTGATTCTTACAAGTATTTATTATTGTCCACGCAGTTGTGCGCTTTCTTGGATCAGCTTCATAGTTTATTTGCAGTTTTATGTTCCGTTGGCAATGTGTTTTATTGTGGCAGTACTTTTGATAAAAAATTACAGCTTGAAAAATCAGCTTGTTTGCAAAAGTGATGAATTTTAGTTTTTAATAAAGAAAGGTTGTGAACAGAGATTGCATATTTTGCATATCTCGTAGGTATGTTAGAACATTTTGGATTAGAAGATATTTGGGTAGTAATTAAGAAGAAAAAGAATTTAATTGTAGCAATTTCAGTTTTATTTTTAATACTATTTAGTTTTAATGCTTATGGTAAACTCAAAAATTCAACCGAAAGCAATGAAGAAGGCAAACCGCTTTATGCATATTCTCTTTCTTATTATGTTCAGCCGAATATTTCGGGAGTAAATTATGAAAGTAAAGACGGTGAATTTTATAGAGGACTTCCAAATGATTATATAGCACTTTTAAATACTGATGCTTGTGCAAGCTATCTTTATGATGGACTTAGTAAAATGTATTCTGAGGAATATTTAAAGAAAAACAGTGAATTTAATCCTAAAAATATTAAAGGACTTCCTCCGGTACAAGCAATAAAAAATCTTTATAAAATTAAAAGATATAAAAGTACAATGATTTTTAATGTTTACGCAGTTGCATATGACCAAGATCTTTCGCAATCAATTTCAAATATTTTAAAGGAATATATTGAAAACAATATTGAGCCTAAAGTTAAAGAGGCAAGCTTGGAGCTTTCGGGTAAAGCAGTTAAAACAGTAAATTCTTCTGAAGAGTTAAGTGCAGATGACGAAGAATTAAAAAATAATGTATCTTCTTTTTCAGGAAGTAAAAAAGTAATTAAGGTGTGCATCAAAAATATAGTCGTTCCGATGATTGGAATTTTACTTCTTTTGGTATTTGCTTTAGCATTTAAGTCGTTTTTGAATCCGACTATGAATAGAAAATCCGATTTTGCTACTTATGGTGTTCCTATCATAGGTGAAATAAAAGATAAATAAAGGGGAGAATATAATGTTTGGTTTCAAAAAAAAGTCTGCCTACAGTAAAAAAGAATCTTATAAATATATTGCAAATAATTTGATTTGTGCTTCGGAAGAGGAAAATAAAAATACTTTTGCTTTTGTTTCTTCAAGCTGTAATCTTAATGAGATAGTAATTAACATCGGAGAAGAAGCCGGTAAAAAAGTCAAAACTTTAGTTGTAAATGTTTGCTTTGATGATAGAATTAAAAACTTTTCAGATTCAAAAGATGTAAAAGTTATAAATACAAATGGATTGGCTAAAGAATTTAAAGATGACCTTTTGAAATATGAATCCGAGTTTGATTTGATTTTGGTTTCTTTGAATTCGATTCTTACAAAAGCCGAAGCTCTTGAGTATGCAAAAGTTTGCAAAGAAATAATCATTGCTGAAAAATGCACAGAATGTTACTATTCAGATTATGAAAATATGCTCGCTGGGTTTAAAACAGCGGGAATTAATCCACGAGGAGTTATAACAGTTTGCTAAGCAGGTTGTAAAGATTAGAAAGGATAAATATGAGAACAGAAAATTCAATCAGAAATATTATAGTCAGCTGTATATCTTACGGCATTTTATTTATTGGTTCATTTGTTACCCGCAAAATTTTTGCGGCAGCTCTTGGACTTGAATATGTTGGAATTGATGGTGCTTTTACAAGTGTCATTTCTGCGCTTGCAATAGTTGAAATGGGGCTTGGCGTCGGAATAGTTTATAAGCTTTATAAACCGATCGCCTGCGAAGACTGGAACCAAGTTTCTTCGATTTTATGTTTTCTTCGAAGATCTTATGTAATTATTTCAGTAACAGTTTTAAGCCTTGGAGTTATGATTGCTTATTTTGTTGTTCAGCCGATTAAAGAGGATTTTTCTAAAATTTGGCTTATTAAAATATTTATCCTTTATGTTTTGGATGTTGTTGCTTCTTATTTGTTTTCCCATAAAAGATCAATGTTTATTGCTGATCAAAAAAATTATGTAAACAATTTAATTCATATTTTCGCTCAGGTTCTAATGTTTATTTCTCAAATTGCTGTTCTTAAAATTTTTTGTTCGTTTGAAGCTTATTTAATCTGTCGAATTGCTTGCAGATTGGTTGAAAATATATGGATTTCTTATAGATTTGATAAGAATTACAGTTTCATAAATTTGAAAAATAAAAGTGATTTACCTGAAATAGAAAAGAAAGATCTTTTCAGAAATATAAAAGCTATGCTTCTTCACAAAATTTCCGCTTTTGGTGCAACAGGTCTTTCAAGTCTTATAATAGTTTATGGTGTCGGGCTTAAAGAAACCGGCGTTTATAACAATTACATGCTGATTGTAACGGCAATCATGACAATAACCAACGAAATTTTTAATAGTATTGTTGCAAGTTTTGGAAATCTTTTGAACACTTCGTCTGCTAAAGAAAAGGTTTATAACAATTTTAATGCTCTTTATTTTCTTAATTTTCTGATTTATTCTTTTGGAATAAGCGCTTTTGTATGCGTTATAACGCCTTTTATTGAACTTTGGACAGGCATTGGATCTGCTTTTGATATTACAACCGTTCTTTTTATTGCAGCTTATCTTTATATTTATGGAATTCGACAATCTTTAACTATGGCTAAAGTTAGTGCTGGAATTTATGATCCTGATAAGTATATTTCGCTTGTAGGTTCACTCATAACTTTAGTTTGTTCATATCTTCTTGTTAATTCAATGGGTGTTTCAGGTGTCATGCTTGGAAATATAATAGGAATATTTTTAATTCCTTATATAGTACAGCCTTATCTTGTTTATACAATGGTTTTTCATAAAAGTTCGAAATCTTATCACTATAGATTTGCTTTTTATACAGTTCTTACTATGCTTTATCTTGGAATCTCGTATTTCATTTGCAATAATTTGAACTTTATTCAGAAATTAAAGGAAAACATATCGGAGTTTTTAATAATGTTCCATATAGGACCTCAGAGTGCAAGTTTAATTGCATGCATTTCTGTCAATTTTATTATATGTTTAATTGTTCCTAACACTTTAAATATAGCTGTATTTGCACGTACTAAAGAATTTAAAAAACTTTTTTCTTCTGCTAAATCAGTTTTATGTAGACGGTAAAAAGAAGGGAGGAGAATTTAAATTTTTAATTCAATAATATCCGA
Source organism: uncultured Eubacteriales bacterium (assembly GCA_934700635.1). Taxonomy (GTDB): domain Bacteria; phylum Bacillota; class Clostridia; order Oscillospirales; family Acutalibacteraceae; genus UMGS1491. The sequence goes on from CAKUXU010000011.1 coordinate 11,221, forward strand.
TTTTTATTATATTTACGAAATTTTAGTTTCAGCCACAGTTTATGTTTGCCAAATTATTATCCCTTTGCTTGCAATAGTTATAGCTTTTGGATGTTTTGATTCACTTTTTAAAAATTTAAGCAAAAAGAGAACTTTAATATCGCTTTACGACAAGGTAAATAAAAGATACATACCAATATATTACTGGGAAAATTCCATAGGAAGAAACAGACATTGTGATGTGGTCGTTGACAGCCCTATGGCTTCAAGGGATCATGCTGTTCTTTATAGGCGAGAAGAAGGTTGGTTTATTTCAGATACAAACTCCAAATGCGGTGTGTTTTTGAATGGAAAGGCTATAAAAGAAGATAAGAAAGTTTTCATAAATGATTCTATAAAAATAGGCGGTATAGAATTTACGCTTTGTAAGTCTGGGGAAAAAAATATCAACAAATTAAATTCCAGAAGTTTTTACCACCCAGCATTTTTGATGATACTTATTTTAATATTTCATGCTTTAGCAACATTTCAGCTTTGTCTTAGCGGAAAAGAATTTAATACTGGTCCAATTATAATTTTTTCGGTTGTTCAAGGGATTATATGGCCGTATTACTTTTTTACAAGGTATATTTTTAGAAGAAGTAATTTTGAGCTTGAAATACTTGGATTTCTTTTAAGTATTGTCGGCATAACTACTACGGCATCTGTTGATATAGCTTTGTCGTACATGCAGATAACCGCATTTGCCGCAGGGCTCCTACTTTTTTGGTTTATGATATTTTTTAACAAAAACCCTGATTTCGCAATGAAATGCAGACCATACATAGCCTTTTTGGCAATAGCGTTTTTAGCAGTCAATTTAGTTTTCGGGAAAGTAAAAAACGGATCTCAAAATTGGATTGTTCTCGGATCTGTTTCTGTGCAACCTTCTGAGTTTGTAAAGGTAGCATTTGTTTTTTTTGGAGCTTCGACTTTAAAAGGACTTCAAACAACGAAAAATTTAACTGGATTTATACTTTTTTCATGTGTTTGTATGGGCGCTCTTTTTCTTATGGGAGATTTTGGAACAGCATGTATTTTTTTTGTTTCCTTTGTGATTATTTCATTTATGCGATCAGGAAGTATAAGAACAGTATTTTTAACTGTTGCTTCATCTTTGATAGGAGTTTCGCTTATTTTTAAATTTAAACCTTATATAGTCACTCGTTTTTCAGCTTGGAGACATGTTTGGCAACACACAGAAGATATAGGCTATCAACAGTCAAGAGTGCTAGCATATATGGCAAGCGGAGGACTTATAGGAATGGGAATAGGAAAAGGGTGTTTAAAATACGTTTTTGCAGCTCCCAGTGATTTGGTTTTTGGAATGGTTTGTGAAGAGTGGGGAATAATTTTAGGATTTACTATATTGATTGTAATTGCATTTATTGCTGTTTATGCAAGACTTTTAAGTGGTAGAAGTAGGTCTGCATTTTACTCTATTGCTTCGTGTGGAGCAGCGGGTATAATGGTATTTCAAATGGTCATGAATGTTTTCGGAAGCACTGATTTGCTTCCGCTTACAGGTGTAACACTTCCATTTGTGAGTTTAGGCGGATCAAGTCTTGTTTCAATGTGGGGATTGCTATCCTTTATAAAATCAGCCGATGACAGAACTTATGGATTAAAAAAATAAATATAAAAGGTAATTATTATGGGAAATATAAAAATAAGGTCTTTTATGCTTTACTTTATTGTTGTAATTTTTTTTGTGGGTTTGGGGGTATTATCTTATGAATTTGTTTCAGAGGGTAAAAAGTGGGCTTTTTCTCCTATTAACAGGCATCTTTCGCAAGGATCGTCTTCACAGGGTAAAATACTTGACAGAACAGGAAAAATTTTGGCAAGTGTTGAAAATGGTAACAGAAAATACTGCGACGATGAATCTATAAGAAGATCTCTTTTACATACTGTAGGGGATGGCTCAGTTTTAATACCGTCATCTATTCAGTCAAGATATATATCTGAACTTTTTGGATACAACTTGGTAACAGGTTTTGGTGCGCCTCCGGTTTTCAGTATGAGTAAAAATATAACTTTAACTCTTGACGGAGAAATTTGCGGAAAAGTCAGTAAAGATTTTAAGGATAAGAAAGGAGCTGCTCTTGCTTATAATTATTTAACAGGTGAAGTTCTTTGTATGGTAAGTCTCCCTACATACGATGTTTGTTCAAGACCTTCATCAACGGAAATAAAGAGCGAAAAATATGAAGGCGTTTATTTAAACAGAGCACTTAATGCTTCTTATACACCTGGATCAATTTTTAAAATTTTTACCACAGCTGCTGCACTTGATTATACACCGGATGCAGAAAAAAAGACCTTTTCATGCGAAAAAGTGAAACTTGTTGATGGAGAAAAAGTTGTTTGCATGAAAAATCACGGTAAAATAAATTTAAAAAATGCTCTTTGTAAATCTTGCGATATAGTATTCGGGGATATTGCAGTAGATCTCGGAAAAGAAAAAATGACTAAAAAAATGGAAGAGTTTGGGTTTAATAAACAACTTTATTTTGATAATTTAGAAATTTCAAAGAGTGTATATACTTTGGAAAATGCTACAAAAGGAGATTTAGCATGGTCTGGAATAGGGCAGTATAAAAATACTGTAAATCCAATGCACATGCTTAAAATAATGGGAGCAATAGCGAATTCAGGTGTATGTATAGAGCCTTATATTGTTAAATCTATGGATATAGATGAAAAGGGAAATAAAAAATTATTGGAAAATAATAATATTGAATCTACTGTATTTATGAAATCTCAAACAGCAGATAAACTTAAAGAAATGATGAGATATACAGTTAAGAATCAATATGGAGAATCAAAATTTCCAAATATGTGTGCTAAAACAGGAACTGCAGAAGTAGGAGAAGGTAAACCGCCACATGGGTGGATGGTTGGATTTTCAAATGATAAAAATTTTCCGATTGCATTTGCTGTTGTAGTCGAAAATGGTGATTTTGGAATAAAATCTGCCGGACCTATAGTTTCATCAATGATAAAGTACTTGAAATCGTGTTTTTAAAATTTTTAAGTTTTAAATTTTTCTTGACTATTTAATATTTCGGATATAGTATTATAATGAGCATTATGACTTATTAAACAAAAATTACATAGGAGGTAATTTATGAGCGATTATGTTCTTGAAACTAATGGCCTTAGTAAAGTTTACGGTCGTAAAAAAGCTGTTAATAACCTAGACTTAAAAGTAAGAAAAGGTGATATATATGGCTTTATAGGAAGAAATGGAGCGGGAAAGACTACCGCTATTAAGCTTGTGGCCGGGCTTGCAAAGCCAAGTGAAGGTGTGATAAACCTTTTTGATAGCAGTAATTTAAGTGAAGGTAGAAAAAAGATAGGTGTGGTTATTGAAAATCCTACCTATTACCCCTATATGAGTGCACGTCAAAATATGGAAGTACAAGCACTTATGAAAGGTGTTAAGGATATCAAAGCTATTGATTATATCCTTGAATCTGTTGGTCTTGCAGATACAAAAAATAAAAAAGTAAAGAACTTTTCTTTAGGTATGAAACAAAGATTAGGTATTGCTTTTGCTCTTGTAGGAGACCCTGAGTTTTTAATTTTAGATGAACCTATTAATGGACTTGATCCTATGGGAATAAAAGAAATAAGAGATTTGATAATTAAGTTAAATAAAGAATCTGGTATAACTGTTTTAATATCAAGCCATATTTTAGGAGAGCTTTCTAAAATGTGTACCGCTTATGGTGTTATTTCAAATGGTGAGCTTATTTCTCAGGTTACAGAGGAAGAGCTTCAAAATCTCGTTAAACCTTTCGTTAGAATAAAAACAAATAATCCTGAAAAAGCTGCTGATCTTATAAAATCTGAACTTAAAATTTCGGATATTGAAATTAAAAGTGGATACATTTATGTTTATGAAGGTATTGACAGACTCATAGAAATGAATATTCTACTTGAAAACAATGAAATTATAGTTGAATCTATTTCAAAACAAGAAGGAAACTATGAGGATTACTTTATAAGTCTTATGGAAGGAGATAATGCCAATGATTAATTTGCTTAGAGCTGATTTTTATAAACTTATCAGAAGAAAATCTTTTTATATTTGTGCGTTACTTGGAATGATTCTTTCTGGATTATCTATATGGACATTAAATTTAAGTTTTAACGGTATGCCGGCTTCACTTTTTGGGTACAATGCTTCTACAGCACTAAGTTATGGAATAACTGCAGGAAGTCTTTTTTGTCTTATATTTGTTTCCATGTTTGTTTCGGGTGAATTTTCTTTTGGAACTATGAAAAATATTATTGCTAGCGGTCAAAGCAGAATAAATATTTATCTTTCAAAAATGATTATGACACTTATGGTTGTAACTATATATACTATTTTATGTGGTATTGTTGCTTTTATTGTCGGTGGAATACTTTGGGGATACGAAGGAATTTCAAGAGATGATTATCTTAACATTTTAAGAATGATAGGACTTGTAATTTCAGTTGAATTTGCAATGAACAGCTTGTACCTTATGGTAGGTTTCTTAGTTAGAGGAACAGGCGGAACAATTTCAATTAACGTTCTTATGGGTATGATTTTCAGAGATTTCGTTTTACCGCTTTTAAACGCAGGAATTTACAAACTTTTTGAAAATTCTGATTTTGATGCTACAAAGTACTGGCCAAATACATACATGTCTTCTTTCCTTTCTTTGACTGTAGAAAGTAAAGACATAATTATGGGATTAACAGTATGTTTGGCTGCAATATTAATCAGCTCCGCTATAGGAATTTTCACATTCGTTAAAAGAGATATCAAGTAATGGAAATTTATTTATTAAAATTAAAGCTACAGATTTAGATCTGTAGCTTTTTTAGTTTGCAATAAATATGTTAGTAGGTCAAATAAATGTTATTTTTATAATTTTAAAAAAGATATTTTATTTTGTAGATAAAAACTTAATATTTAAATCAAATTATCTTAATAATAGTTATGTTTTTTTAAGAA
>CAKUXU010000012.1 GCA_934700635.1 uncultured Eubacteriales bacterium
GATAGATATAGCGGCGATGAAAATAAAAAAGATTTGCATGAATCAAATATTTCTTTTTTAAGTAAATGCTCATGTGCTGCTGACTACGTTGCTAAAAAAGATAATTGGAAAATAATAGAATGTTGTGAAAATAACAAAATGAAATGTAAAACAGATATTCATAGATCAATACTTAAAGTAATCGAAGGCGGTGCTTGATGGAATTAAATTTTAGAAATATATCGATTGAAGATAAAAATATTTTTGAAAGAATTTCTAACAAAAACATGAGCTCTGAATCTGCATTTGGTACTTCTTATCTTTGGTCCGAAACATTTGGACTTAAAATTTGTTTTCGAGAAAATTTCGTTTTAAAAAAAATAACCTCAAACCTTAGGTATGAATTTCCTCGTGGAGATTTTAGAGATATTCAAGATCTAAAAAAAGCTATTTTGCTTTTGAAATCGGATTCTTCTGAATTTGGTAAGTTTGAAATTCAAAATATGATTGAATCTGAGGTTAAAACTCTTCAAAAAATTTTACCTGGAAAATTTTCTTATAAAGAAGATAGAAATAATTTTGAGTACATATATTCCATTGAAAGTCTTGCAAATCTTTCGGGAAAAAAGTATCATTCTAAAAGAAATCATATATCAAAATTTAATAAGCTTTATAATTGGAAATATACTTCTGAATTGAAATTCGAAAAATGTTTAGAATTTTTTCAAAAATGGTTTAAGTACAATACAAGTGAGGAAAAAAATTCTAAAAAAGGAGAATATATGGCTATTAAAAAAGCCATTGATAATCTTAATTTTCTTAATTTAAGTATTGGATCAATTGAAATGGACGGAGAAATAATTGCATGTACAATAGGGGAAAAATTATCTGATGATGTTATTATAGTCCATTTTGAAAAAGCTTTTTCTGAATATGAAGGTGCTTACAGTGTTATAAATAATGAGTTTTGCAAAAATCAAATTGGCAAGTATAAGCTTGTTAATAGAGAAGAAGATATGGGTATTCCGGGACTTAGAAAATCTAAGCTTTCATATAAACCGAAATTTTTACTAAAAAAATATATTGCTACTTGGGAGGAATAAACTTAATGGAAGTTTACAAAAAAGCTGATGAAAAAATGGTTGATGAAATAATGCGTGTTATGACGTCTTGTTTTGGTGATCCTATTTGGATCTTAAAATTTTTTTTCAAAGAGAGATTTGACATTGGAAATTGTTATGTTTGTATTGAAGACAAAAAAATAGTTTCGGTTTTACATGTTATAAAATCAAAATTGAAGATAGGAAGAGAAATTTTAAACGGGATTTATATTTACGGGGCATGCACATTAAGGGAATACAGAAAAAGAGGATATATGACGGGTCTTATAAATTATGTTCATGAAATATATTCGAAATCCGGATATGAATGTTCTTTTCTTTTACCTGCTAATCAAGAAGTCTCGAAATTTTACGAAAAAATAGGTTATAAGAACTTTTTTAAATTAAGACGATGCGAATTTTCAAAAAATGAAATAATTGATCTTTGCAAAGAAAATACAGATGAAGTTTCTGATTGTTCTCTTTCTTTAAAAGAGATAGAAGCTTTACGTCAAGAAATATACGAAAGATCCTGCGGTGTTATTTACAGCGAAAGAGATATAGGGTTTGCTGGAAAACTTTATGAACTTTTTTCTTCGGGAGCGGTTGTAAGTACTGAATTTGGATATGCAATTTGCGGATTTGTTTCTTCAGGAGAAATTAAAATAAGAGATTTTACTTGTAAAACGCCAGGTATAATAGGTCTTATAAAGAAAATATACAGTAGATTTCCTGGCCAAAGAAAATATATCATAGAAACTTCAACTCAAAATAGATTTTTTAAAAACTTTGGTAATGCTGTTGACTATGGAATGATTATGCCTCTTTCAAATTTAGCAAGTGGACTTATAGAAACTGCTGGCTATTTCTGTGAAAGCGGAAGTTACCCGTATATGGGAATTTCTTTAGAATAAAAAATATTAAGGAATGAATTTTTTGGATATTAAAAAAATAAAAATAAATAAATCTAATGGTTGTTTTTTTAAGATTGCATGGTTCGTTTTTATATTTCTGATTTCTGTTCTTCTTTCGAGATTTGTAATGTCTGGAGTAAATGATATGCTTGCTGTTGGGAGAGAATCCGAAATAGTTCAGGTTGATTTTGAAAAAGACGTTTCTCTTGATGAAGTTGCGGATATTTTAGTAGAAAAAAATATAATTTCTGAAAAATGGTTTTTCAAAATGTATGCTCTTGCAACTAAGTCGCCTAAAACTTTTGAGTCAGGGACATATGAACTTGAAACGAGTATGGACTACCAAGCTATTATTAACCGTTTGAAGGATAAAAGTAGTGCTAAAGAAGCGGTTGAAATTACTATAACTGAAGGTATGAATGTTATAGAATGTGCAAGTATGGTGGAAAAATATGAGATTTGTAGTAAAGAGGAATTTTTGAAGTACTGTAATTCAAATGCATTCGATGATAAATTTTCTTTCATTAAAGATATAAGCAACTCTTCAAAAAGAATTTATAAGCTTGAAGGATATATTTTCCCCGACACATATAAGTTTTATAAAAATGAAAAAACAGTAAATGTTATAAATAAGATATTGAACAACTTTCAAAAGAGAATAAATGAAAAGAAAGAAATAAATGGTTATTCTTCAAAAATGAGTCTATTAGAGCTTTCTGAAGATCAAAACATAAAACTTGATGATTTGGTTAATATATCTTCTTTAATTCAGGCTGAAGCAGCAGACAAAGAAGACATGCATAAAGTTTCATCTGTTATAAATAACCGTCTTCAAACAATCAAAACTGGCGGTAAAAATAAATTCGGTGAATTTTCGATGAATGTCTTGAGAATAGATGCTACAAGATATTATCCTTATAAAAATGAAGCTTCTATCCCAAGCAGTTTGAAGAAAAATTTTGTTGGTAAATTTAACACTTATAAAATTGAAGGTTTAACCCCAGGACCAATTTGTAATCCTGGATTGGATGCATTTTATGCAGCTCTTTTTCCAGCTCAGACGGATTATTATTACTATTGCCACAGTTCTACAGGCGAATCATTTTTTGCAAAAACAAATGAAGCGCATTTGATAAATTTGAAAAAAGCAGGTATATCTTAAATTTTTAAATATTTATAATGTATTTTAATATCTTTTATGCCGATACTTATCTTAACGTTATTTATGATTAAGATGAGGTCGGATTTTTTATGTACAAAAGAATATTAATTTTATTTACTATTTTTATGGCTGCATTTTGTTTTTCATTTTTTTCAATAGATTTTATTTCAACTAAAAATAATCTTCGTGAAGCTGCTTCTAATCAGCAATCTTATAAGCTTAAAATATCTGATGTCCGAGGTACTATATATGATTGCAGAAATATACCGCTAGTTAACTCTCATAAAAAGCTTATTGCTGCAGTTATTCCGTCTGTTGAATCGTTGAGTATACTTACACCGATAGTTCCAGAAAGCAAAAAAGAAGATCTTTATAAAAAATGTTCGGGTAATATACCATTTACAATTGAAGTCGAAAAAAAAGTTGAATCTCCGGGAGTAAAAGTTTTTGAAGTCCCTGTAAGATATTATGGAGTAACGCTTGCTGCACATGTTATCGGTTATATTTCAGGAGATAAAAAAGGTGTTTCCGGTATAGAGAAAGCATATGATGAATATCTTTCAGGAAAAAATCAAAGTATATCGGTTAAATATGATATTGATGCTTCAGGGAAGAATTTACCTGGGGGAGAAAATAATATTATTGAAGATAAATCTTATTGTATATCAAAAGGAATAGTTTTAAATATCGATAGTCGCATACAAGCTATTGTCGAAGAATGTGCAAATAAATACATGAATAGAGGAGCAGTTTTAATTACTGAAGTCCCTGACTGTCAAATAAGAGCCTCTGCAAGTCTACCTTCTTTTTTACCACAGGATGTTTCAAGTTATTTACAAGATAAAGATTCGCCTCTTTTAAACAGAACTCTTTGTAGCTTTAATTTAGGATCTATATTTAAACTTGTTACTTCTGCTGCATCACTAAAAAAAGGTGCGAGTGAAGAAATACTTTATGATTGTCAAGGAGCAGATGAAGTTGAAGACGTAAAATTTAAATGCTTTAATTCTAAGAAACACGGGCTTATAAATATGGAGCAAGCAATTGCGTATTCTTGTAATGGATACTTCATAGAACTTATAAAAAATGTTATTTCTAAAGAAGATTTGGTAAATATGTCACGTGAATTTGGATTAGGTAAAGAACTTATGTTTGCAGAGGGAATTAATTCGGATTCTGGAAAACTTCCTTCAATTGAAAGCCTTGAAAATATTAAAACGCTTGCGAATTTTTCTTTTGGGCAAGGAAAACTTCTTGCTACCCCTCTTCAAATAGCTGCCTTAATAAATTCTATAGCTTCAAACGGAGTATATACAAAACCAAAACTTATAAAAGGATTTGCGGGAGAAAATATGAAGCTTTTAAAAAAAGATATGTATCTTGATTTACAAAAAAAAGAAAGAATTCTTCCCGAAAGCATAGCATTAAAACTTAAATCTTTTATGAAAGCTTCTGTTGATTATGGAACAAGTTCTAAGGGAAGACCTGAAAATATACCCGAAAATGTTGAAGTGGCGGCTAAAACTTCTACCGCTCAAACCGGGATAATTGAAAACGGCAAAAGAGTGGAGCAATCATGGTTTGCTGGATTTTTTCCATATGATAAGCCGAAGTACTCTATAGTTATTCTTTCTGAGGCAGGATCCGGAGGAGGAGAAAGTGCTGGGCCTATTTTTAAAGAGATAGTTGAAAGAATGTATAAAGAAATACCAGAAATATTTATTGAATACTAAAATCTAAAACTTGATATTAAATCCCAAAAGCTTGAAAGTTTTGTAGAAATTTCAGAAATAAAGTTTTCGGCTCTTTGAAGTACGTATTCTAAACTCAAGTTTTGGTAACATATATTGTTTTTGTACCAAACCGATATAAAATCAAAAAGATATTTATTTTTTATTTTTATCAAAAAACAAACAGTTAAAATAAAAGCACATACTGAAAACCTGACAAATGATATGCTTAAAGGCTTTTTATTCGTTTCTTGCATATTTTCAGTATTTATGGTATCATCATCTAGAATGTTTATTTTTTCTTCCATATTGAAGCTCCTTATATTGAAATCAAAAGGTGGTAAATAATATGCAAAATAATGTTATAAATCATGAATTTAAAAATTATAAGAAATCAAGTCTTGCTCGCAGGAAAAGGCGCATAAGAATTATAGCTGTTTTGGGAGCATTTCTAATGATCAGCGGGATAATCGGTTCGATTATTTACTATATTAATTAAATTATATTTTTGAAAAAGTACTAATATTCATGAAAATTTGCGCGATTATAGCAGAGTTCAACCCTTTTCATAATGGTCACGATTATATTTTGAAAAGTATAAGAAAAGCTGGATACACTCATATAATAGTTTTTATGAGTGGAAACTATGTTCAGCGAGGAGAGCCCGCGATCATACCAAAAGAATATAGAGCCAGGTCTGCTTTGAAATCTGGAGCTAATCTTGTAATTGAAATTCCTACAATAAAAGTCTTGATGACGGCTGAGAAATATGCATTTTCAGCTTTGAACTTAGTAAGTAAGTTTGAAAATATTATAGATACTCTTTCATTTGGCGCTGAAACCGAAAACCCAAACTTCCTTGTGGAAATTTATAATGCTCTTAAAGAAAAATCATTTGAAAGTATAGTTAAAAGTTACCTTAACGAAGGTAAGAGTTTTGCAGTTTCGAGAGAAAAAGCTGTAGAAAAAATTTTAAAAAATCAAGATATTTCTCTTGAAATAAGAAAACCTAATAACATTTTGGCGATTGAATATTTAAAAGCTATTGATAAATTGAATTTGGATATTAATTATAAAATTTTCAAAAGAATTTCTGATCCTAAAAAATATATGTCTGCTTCAAATATAAGAAAATTTATCTGTGAAAAAAATAATGAGTATAGAAAATATATTCCTGAATATGGGGATTTTTCGGAAGATTTGGTAGCAAATTATTTTTCAAACAGTAGAGAAATAATATGTATGCTAAGATGCCTTGAAAAAAAACAGTTCCTAGAATTACCTGACATTAGCGAAGGTATTGAAAACAGAATTTATAAAGCTGTTAAAAATTCGTGTTCGGTTGAGGAATTGTTTTCCGCTATAAAAACTAAAAGATATACAATGTCAAGAATAAAAAGAATAATCTTATGTGCTTTTTTAGGTATAACCTCAGAGATGCAAAATAAAAATGTACCTTATTTAAGAGTACTCGGGACTGATAAAAAAGGTTTAGAAATAATTAGAAGACTGAACTTTCCTGTAGTAACAAAATACAGTGAGGTTTTAAATTTAGGAAAAGATGCAGCTGAATTTTTTGAAATCGAAAATAAATTTACAAATCTGTATTATACGTTTACAAATAATATTTTTCCATGTGAAAAAGAAAAAACTTTTAAAGTCATAAAAGGATGGGAATTTTGAAATACGAAGATTTTTTGATTAAAATAAGTGGTTTAAATAAATATGGCATGAAGCCCGGCCTTTCGAGAATTAAAAAACTTCTTAAAATGATGGGAAACCCTGAAAAAAAATTAAAATTTATTCATGTAGCTGGTACAAATGGTAAGGGGTCAGTTTGTAATATGCTTGCAAATATACTTACTGAATGTGGATACAAAACAGGTCTTTATACATCACCTTCTGTTTCTGACTACCGAGAGAGAATTAAAATAAACGGTTGTATGATTTCAAATAGAGATTTTTCAAATCTTTCAAATTCTATGTTTAAATTTTCGAATTATTTTCAAAATGATAATTTTACTGAGTTTGAATTTACAACAGCTTTGGCATTTCAATATTTTTATGAAAATAATTGTGATATAGTTGTTTTAGAAACGGGAATGGGTGGAAAATTTGATGCAACCAATGTTATAGAGGCTCCTATATGTTCTGTAATAACTGGAATTTCAATTGATCATACTAATTTTTTAGGAGAAAATATTTTACAAATAGCGAAAGAAAAGTTAGGAATAGTAAAAGAAAATTCAAATCTAGTTATGGGCGATTCTCAGGAAGATGAAATTTACAGTCTTGCAAGAAAAATATGCGATGAACTGAATACTAATTTTTTGATTGCTGATGATAAATCTATAAAAGATTTTAAACCTTTTGGGTTTAATAAAAGTTTTTTTAAATATGAAAATTCATCCGTAGAATTGGGATTATTAGGAGAGCATCAAAGGCATAATGTGTCGGTAGTTTTTTCTGTTTTGAAGATTATAAAAAATTATTTTGAAATTCCAAAAGAAAAAATTTTTAACGCTTTGAAAAAAACAAAAGTTCCTTATAGGTTGGAAGTTTTGAAATTAAATCCTCTTGTAATTCTAGATGCTTCTCATAATGTAGAAAGTATAAAAGCATTAGCACAATTTATTGAAAGTAATCTTAAAAATAGAAGTATAACAGCGGTTAGTTCGATGTTTCGGGATAAAGATATCGAAGGCTGTTTTAAAATCATAGGAAAATATTTTAATTCCGTTGTAGCGGTTAAGTCGAAAAATCCAAGAGCTGTCAACGAAAAAGAATTAGAAAATATTATAAAAAAGTACAATAAAAATACATGTTCCTATGAAAATTTAGAGAATGGATTGAAATATGCACTTTCAAAACTTAACTCCAAAGATGTATTGATTGTTTTTGGAACGTTTTCGATTATGGATGAATCAAAAAAATTTATTTTAGCTATTGACAATTAAATCAGAATATTATACAATATTATTAAGGTCGGGGGTATAGCTCAGATGGGAGAGCGCTTGAATGGCATTCAAGAGGTCAGCGGTTCGATCCCGCTTATCTCCACCAGGTGTCTTCCGTGTAGGCATTTAGTGTTGTGTGGAAGATTTTTTTATTTTTTAAATATAAAGCTTATCTTGAAAAAGATAAGCTTTGTTTATTAAGGAGAATTACATATGATTTTTAAAAATAAATTTTTAATGAGCTTATTTTTTACTTCATTGTTATTAACCAGTATAAAAGTAAATGCAGAAATTCCTTCAACACATGTTTACACAAAATATTCAGAAGATATTAAAATTCTTACAAAAAAACAAGTTATTGAAGATATTGATTATATAATGGACAAAATTAAAAACATTCATGTAAGTTGTGTAAATGAAATACCAAAGGAAGTTTTAGACCAAAAAGATTTTGAAATTCAAAACTTATCCGAAAGTACAAGTGTAATTGAAGAATGGAGAATAATTTCTCGGATACTTGCAAAGTTTCATGATGCTCATACTAGGGTGTTAAGTCCAAGATTTTTGAGTAACACACGTCTTCCTTTTGATGTTGAATATGTGAACAATAAATTTTTGTGCAAAAGCACAGATTTAATCGGTGCAGAAATAATTGAAATTAATGGTATGAAAATTTTAAACTTCATTTTTCGTATGAAATTGAAGAATGGCCTCATGTGAGTTTTTTTAAAGCATTTCCGTTTATTTCAAGAAAAAACCTTGCATTGGCTGGAATAGACACTTTAAAACCGGTTGAAGTCAGTTTTAAAACAGATGAAGGCATAAAGAGACGAAAATTTGGATTTACTGAAATAAAATTAAAAGAAATCAATCCTTTTGTTTCATATAAAATTGATAAAAAAGATAGTGTAGGTGTATTTACTCTTAATAGCTGTGTTTGTGACGAAAAATATCAAACTACAGTAGATCAATTTTTTGATGAAGTATCTAAAAATAATATAAAAAATGTAATAGTAGATTTAAGAGAAAACACTGGTGGAGATAGTAGGGTAGCTGAATATTTTATTAAATATTCAAAAAACTTAAAAAGTTATAAAACGTGCAAGGTAGAAGAAAGAAATAAAGACGGAATAAAAACATTTGAATCAAAAATATATACTGAAATAGAAGAGTACAAGTCGGATAAAAACTTATTTGACGGTAAAATATTTGTTTTAACTTCAAATAAAACTTTTAGTTCTGCGATGCAATTTGCAGAAAAGTTCGCTGATAATAATTTAGCAACAATAGTAGGTGAAGTCCCTGGAAATTCTCCTACAAGTTATGGAGATATTTTTAGATGCAAAGCCCCGAATTCTGAAATGAGATTAAATACAACATTTAAAAAGTTCTATCGTATTGACAGTACCAAAGACCCTGAAAGAATAGTTCCTGATGTAAAAGTTGCTGCAGAAGATGCTTTGAATGTAGCTTATAAACTAGCGAGATTTTTAAACAATCAGTTTTATTAATAATTATTTGGTAATATATCGTTTGTCTGATTAATCAACAAATGATATTTTTTCATAAAAAATAGCATTTCATGAAAGGCATTTAAAGCTTTTATGAAATGTCAAACTGATAAAATTTTTCTGTTTTAATAAAAAACTCAGTATTTAAGCCACTTGTAGTCGATGATAATGTTTACAAGAAAATTATTATTCTTACAGGTGCGTGATTTTTACATCATCATAAGTTTTTGAGATTTTTTCCGCAATAAGTCTACGATGACAATGCTCATGACTACTTTCGGCACAAAGAATACAAATCCTCTTATTTTTAAAAGCATAGAAAAAATCTAGGTTTGCATGAGTATCCAAGAATTTATTATAAATTTTTTCGTACTCATTCCACGTGGTCTTTTCGTTTTTATAATTTTCAAAAAGCGATGGGTTTGGAGCTAACTGTTTTAATGCTATGTAGTTGCAACCGCAAATTTTTTTAAGAAAATACTGTAAATCCGTGCTTTTGCTAAACCCAGCAAGCTGTGTGGAATTATAAAGCCTAACGTCTGCAACTATTTCAATTTTGTTATCAGTTATAATTCCAAAAAATTTTTCTGCAGATTTTTTCGTATATCCAATTGTAAATAGCTCCAACATTACTTACTCCTTGTTAAATAATTTTGATTAATCCTATTATAGCATCATATTATATAACAATCCATATAGTACGATTTTACGGAATCTCTTAAAGGATACACTGAACAAACAAATTTATAGTAAAGATCATTGCCATATTTTCTGTATGGGATTTCAGGCAATCTTACACTTAATATGCTAAAACCCTTGTAATTATTGTTATTGTAAGTGAAATCACACTTGTGTTTTCCTTTATCATTTTCATATATGAATAGATCAGAGATTTCCACAAACAAAAAAGATGTGCTTTGATTATTTATTTCTTCTTCGACAAGCCAAGGATTAACATTTGAAAATATAAATTCCGGGTTTTGAACATATTTCTTTAAATTTTCAGTTTGAATATTGGTTTTGGTACGACTAATTATATCGTTAAGAACATAATTCTCTTTTTGATGAGTAAGCGGTGCATGGACCACATTTACAGTTAAAAGATCCATTTTATTAAACTTACATTGCTCTCTGTTAAGAGCATGACCTTTATTATTTTTAACTAATCTTATGAATTTTCCAAATTTATTTATACCCACCACACAGTAACCACTGTTTTTATCGGATTTTGCAAGAATCATTAATTCCATTTTCATAAAGGTTCTTCTTCGTATAGTAATATAAAAACCTGTTCATTATACCTCTGGAACAAATTGAAAGTTGCCCCAAAAAGAGCAACTTACTAAAAAATAAACCATTCTGCAAAACCTGACTTTATTTTTAACTGGTGCGGATAACAGGAGTTGAACCTGCAAGAACTTGCGTTCACATGGACCTGAACCATGCGCGTCTGCCAATTCCGCCATACCCGCATATGTAGACTATTATAATATATGTCGTAGATACTGTCAATAATTTTGTTTATAGTTAAACTGAACCCCTTGAAATCTTAGATTTTTTATAGAATTCATTATTATACATCTTGGATAAGAACTTTTGCATAGAGGGTAAAATTTTTTGTTCCATAGATGCGAATTTAAAATTATTTTATCACTTACCAGTAAATATTTGCTACAAAATTCCGTGCTTTTTACACTTGGAAGACTAAATGGATTTTCAGTTCCTTTTAATGAATTAGGATTTCTAGTGATATCAAAAGTTGCGTCTAGATGATAAAAATTATTTTCTATTTTTACAATATTCCAAGCATTTATGATTTTTCCTTTTTGAGGATTGTTTACATATCCCCATACAAATATAATAGGGTACTGCTTGTTCATAAGTTCAAAAAGTTTCACACTGGGATATTCATTACGTGCAAGTATATAGTTGTATAAATAAACTAGTTTATCAATTTGATTGGAGTCTTTGCAGTTTAAATGCAAGTTTCTCCATAACAGTTCATATTCTTTTATAAGTTTGGGTTGCGTATAAAGCCTTCCTTAATGTTTAGTATAATATAAATTTTTTAAATTGCAAGTTGACAAAAAAATATATTTATTATAGAATTACACACAGAATGATTTTGGGCTTATAGCTCATCTGGTAGAGCGCTGCGTTCGCAATGCAGAGGTGAGGGGTTCGAGTCCCCTTAAGTCCACCATGTTTGTATATATCTTTTGATACAGTTGAAAAAATCCCAGTAATACTGGGGTTTGTTTAATTTTATGGATTTTTTAAGGCTATTTTTTGAATACTTCTTCTGTATAACTGATTAAATTTTTTTATTTTAGAAATGCAACATCCTAGCAGGGGGTTGCATAATTTCGCACGGTTAAAATGTTTAAAAACTTACATAGAAAAAATCTAAAAAATCAAGAACTCAGTAAGGAACTTATGAATTACTGTTTTTTATACTGGAATCACAATAGAAAAACCAATTAGATAAGTTGAGTGCAAGAAGAGTATTTTGGTGATTTGACTTCGTTTAATAAAATTACTGAGGATGAAAAAAGACTAAACGGTCAAGAAGCGGTGAAAAAAGTTTTAGTGTCGCTAACTGAAAAAGATAATTATTTCGATTTGTTGCAAGAATTTGAGGAAGGAAAAACTTTGGAATCTCAATTTGCCAGAATGTGTAATAAACTAGAATGTGATATACAAGTAAAAATATATTGCGAAAATAATGAAGTTGATTTATTTGCGGATAGCAATAAGTATTTGTCTGAAATACCTGAGATTAAAAATAGAATTATTTCAGAAAAGTCAAGAAACTTGGCGGATTTGTTAATAGAGAATGATCGAAGTTAAGCAGATAGAAAAAGTGGTAGACTTTGTAAAAAATCATTCATTGATAGAATTAATTAAATGATTAGTTAATTAAAATTGGAGGAATTATTTTGAAAAAGCATTTTTGTGTTTCTGTGTATGTGTATGACCCAAAAGTCAGTAAATTTTTGTTAATAAAACACCGAAAAACTGGAAAATGGCTACAGCCAGGAGGTCATATTGAATTGGATGAAGATCCAGAAGAAGCTGCTTTAAGAGAGACATTTGAAGAAATTGGCATTAATGTGAGATTGATCGGTAAAAGGATTCCGCGTGAACAAGATTTTGTTACTCCACTTGCGTTACAAAAAAATATTGTAGAAAAAGATCATATTCATATAGACATAGTGTATTTAGCGTATCCGCTTGAAAATCAAAAAGAAACTATAAACTACAACGAAACCGAAGGATTAAAATGGTTTACGTTGGATGAAATAACAGATGATAAATTTGAAACATTTGATGATGTAAAATCATGGTGTTCAAAGATTGAAAATGATATTATTTGATCAAAATTATGTGTTAGTCAATAATTAAATAAAAGTATGTTTATGTATCGATTTTTTATTTTTAATTTCGAATATGAGTAGTTTTTTTAATGTTCTAAAAAAGTGTCTGTTATGTAAACTTTTAATTTTAATCAAATTAATAAAATGCTTATGAAACTAAACCTTATCCAAAATCAAAATAGTATCTAAAAATTGCAGAGGTTTTCCAAACAGAGAACCTCTATTTTTTATTTTATCTGAAATTTACTGTGTGTTTGGGCGATGTAGGCCGCTAGTTAGTTTTAAGTCTTATTTACATAATATTTTTGAAACCTTAAAACATATTAGAATTTTGGTGGAGAGCCACGTCCAGAAGAATGCGAAAAAATATAGATAACTAGACAAACATATCTTATACGAACACTAAGTTTCGTTAAGGAAATTTCTATTTTGGATTGTTGTGCATTTCATAATAAAATAGAAATTTAAAACCACCGATAAAATTAATTATCGGCGGGACGGACAGGTATTATATATATGTCTATCATTGTGATACTTTCTCAAAAGAGAAATTATCTCTTGATGATTTCTTCTAACTGAAATAAATTTTTAGTTTTTTTAATCTTCTTCCATTGGAATATCTGGTTTTAAAAATTCTTTTAGTTTTAATTCACTGTCTTGTTTCTGAAATTTTAACCATTCGCTAAAAGAATTTCCAAAAGACTTTCCTTGTGCTTTTTCAACAGCTTCAAGATACCGAGCAATCTCATTAAAACCCAAACGTTTAGCTTCGTAAACCAAATCTAAATGCAATTCATTAAGGTTTTCTGTTATAACTGTTTGTATCGTAGATATATTAAAATACGATTGAATAATATTTTTTACTGATTCCAAATTCCCTGAAAGTACAGCAAGCAAGAGATTTAGATTCATTATATCTTCAGAATCATTTAAAGAAATCGACTTTTTAATAGGTATACCTATAATGCGAACTTCATTAAATACAATGGGAGTTCTAAACGGTTTGACTTTACTGCCCATAACCTTTACTGGTTGGACTCCATCAAAGCTCGGAACCGTTGAAAAGAAGCTTCCTCTCAAAGTTGTAGATGTTTGTTGAGCGGACCACGGGGCATTTAAAGATTTTTCATTATATTTTCCTCTTAAGTAATTTACTATTTCGTTATTCGAGTACTTTTTCGCCTCTTTAACATCAAAAAACTTTATCATATTGTAAGGATCATTAGTGATAACTGGTATAGCATTCAAAATGTTAACCTTATCTACATTATCTCTTACCAAATTAATATTGTTAGTAAGTATTCCACGTATGAGTTTACACCAATTTTCATTCTGGTATTTATAAAAATTATAAAATAATGGATAATCTTTTGGATAGTTTTCCTGTAGCCCTAAAATTTTAAAATCACCCCAAGTAATAGGTTCAACGCTTAAAATATTATTATCTATATAATTTATACTTTGGTAGAAACCCATTAAAATTACCTCCTATAGTTTTTTGAGTTTTAACTCCATTTTGATCGTATTCATACAATTATTACTCAAGTTTGTTGCTTTGTCAAGTTTTCTTCCCCTTGGCTACTTACACTCCCATTCTTTGTATTTCAAAATAATTTCAGACCGCATAGTAAACTATATTTTCACTGTTGTAAGGCGTAAGTTTATCATCTGAATATGTGAATTATTTTCACGAATTAATTTATTTAAAGTATTATACATGTAATATGCTGAGTTTCTATTGATATCTATGCAATTTTAATTTATTAATAATTTAATTATTTGATTGAATCATATAAATAATTTTATTGACTTTTCACAATATATTTATATATAATATATAGGTACACTTTTATATATTTTTTAAAAGGGGTTGATGTAAATGAGTATAACAAATAGACTGAAAAATTTCGCAAGGAGACATATAGAAAATGGTGGTACTAAACATAAAGAGCGTGAGGTAATTGCGAAAAGATGTGAAAAAAGAATTCAAAACTTAAATGGTTATAATTATATCACGAGTATTCCCGAAGATGGTAAACCGTATCTTTTAAAGGAGTTTTACAGTGAAAGTAAAGAGACCCCGGGAATTTTAGTTGAGCTTGCCAGATGTAAAGATAATGGTAAAAGCAAGTTTGAAATGATTGTACAAGAAGCTAATAAACAGCGCAAGATATATTTTTTAGATGCGAATAGAAATTATACTGCATGTGAGATGGCGATTGAACAAGTTCAAAAAATTGATATAAAAAAATTTAAGTTAACAAGAGACTTTGGAACTCGTTTTTTAAATATAATTAAAGATATTAATAAATTAAGGAAAAATGGGTATACAGCAGTACCAATAAACTCAAGTTTTGTAAATAATATCAATATAGATAGATTAACTGAAGGATACCGTTTTTGCCGAGTTGACAATAAAAACTGTATTTGTGATTCTAAAAATAGAGAATTAATTTTTGGTCCTAAAGGAACTGTTGATATAATTACGAATAGCTATATTGATTTACAAAAAGATTTTTTAAAAGTATTCAAGGATAGAGAAGATTTGGAAAATGTATATGCTATGTTTGGGATCGACCCGGCAAGAGGTAATAAAATTTTAGCTAAAAGAGTAGAGAATTATGAAAGGTTTACTGAATACCAAAAAGGTAGATGGAAAGAATATTTGGACGATAAAAAAAGTGAATTAAATGGTATTAATCCTAATAGTATAAGTATTGTAGATAGAGTAAAGCTTTTAGCTGCAGAATATATGTCGAATCTTAAATGGAAAGAATTA
This sequence comes from uncultured Eubacteriales bacterium, assembly GCA_934700635.1. Classification (GTDB taxonomy): domain Bacteria; phylum Bacillota; class Clostridia; order Oscillospirales; family Acutalibacteraceae; genus UMGS1491. Next base: position 15,510 of record CAKUXU010000012.1, read on the forward strand.
GATGGCGACAAAACTATGAAAGAAGCCATTGAAATACTTTGTAAAAAAGGTTATTTTAAATTTAGCGTTAAAGATTTAAGAGACAGTCTTAAATCTATGGGCACAGGAGTAAAAATGTTTTCAGCCGAAGTTTTAGCTATGGATGAACTTGATAAAGTTTTTGAAAAACCTATTCAAAATGAAAGTAAAGAATCCGTTGGTAGTGATTCGACCAAAAAGAAAAATCGTGCTACTATTAATGTAGAAGTCATAAATTTGATAGG
>CAKUXU010000013.1 GCA_934700635.1 uncultured Eubacteriales bacterium
ATACAAATACGATCTTGTTTTTACAGGTCATGCTCATGGAGGTCAAATAAGACTTCCTTTTATTGGAGGACTTATAGCACCCGAACAAGGAGCTTTTCCAAAATATACAGACGGAGTACATATAAAGGAAAATACCAGTATGATCATAAGCAGAGGTATTGGTAAAAGTAAATTTCCATTTAGATTTTTGAACAGACCTGAGTTAATAGTTTGCAAGCTTTACAGTAAATAGTACATGATATATTTAATATCAAAATTTTATATAAATATTGCAATTAAATTTAAAATTTGTTATAATTATAATATAAGAAAGGATGATAAAATGAAAAAAAGTTTTAAAAACATATGTTCAGTTTTATTAACCACCTTAATGGTTTGTAATCCATGCCACGCGATAATAAGTAAAAAAACATTAGCTAAAATTTTAATTCCAAGTACTGCTATAGCCGGAATAACAGCAATTATGATTTACAGCTATTATAAATTATCAAAAACAGAATCTTCTCCTAAGGTATCAAATAAACTTCCAACAATTGATAATGAGTCTTCTAAAATTTCAAATAAACTTCCCGATATTAATAATGAAGCTCCTAAAACACAAAGTAAACTTCCCGAAGTTATTATTAACGAGGTTCCTGAAAATAAATCTCCTGAATCTCAAAAAACTCAAAATAATCTCCCTGAAACCACAAAAAGAGAACTTGACAATTTTAACAACAAAGAGAAAGTATGGATAAAATTTTTATCAGGCGAAGTTTTAACTCACGAAGAAAAAACAAAATATAATTTTAGATATTCAAGCTGTGAAGAATTTCGTCAAGATAATGATAACAATTTAGAATGCTTTCATGATTATATTCAAGTAGTTTTCCCAAATATTATTAAATCTGTTTATGGAAATAGAGATTTATATATAGAAGGAAAAGAAGGTTTTTGGAAAGCTCTCTTGTCTGATACATCACTTAAGAAAAATATTCAAGAAACTATGAAAAAAAATTACAATCGCATTTTAAATTTCTGGAATAACAAAAATTTAAAAAGTGGTGATCACAATCTTTTAAGAATAACCAGAGTTTTAATATCCTTAAAATTATTTGGGCTTCAAGAAGAATATGAAAGTCTAAGAAAATATTTAATAGAAAGATTTGGAAATGAACAATCATTTTCTAATTCAATGAAGTATTGGAATGCAACCGAAAAGACTGCATCTCTTGTATAAAATTGTAAAAAATAAAAGCCGAATATACTCGGCTTTTTTTAATTCTAAATTTATAATATTCACTGGCGAGTGCATTTTTTGCAAGGAGTCAATCCATCTTTTTCTGCTTCTTCTACTGTTATTTTATATGAATTTTTTCCTCCGCAATTCGGGTCATAATGATATCTTTTGCCATAAGGAGTTCTGTAAACACCGTTTTCTTTATTATAATTATTTTTTTGATTACTTTTATTATTTGAAGACTTTCCAGAACCGGAATCAGATATATTATTAGATTTATTAGCACTGCTTGAAGGTTCATTTTTGGTTTTTTCTTTGACATCATACTTAGTTTTTTCTTCTTGTTGATTTTGAACTTTCTCTGGAATTTGTTTTTCTTCAGATTCTTTTATTTCATTTTTTTCTTCCTGAATTTTTTTATTATCAATTATTTTTATATGTATTTTATTGCTTTCAATTCCGTTTTCTGATCTAACAAAAACTTCACACTCTCCTTCCCCATAAGGTTTTATTTCAAATTCAAATGTATTTTCATATTCTTCACTTTCATCTGAATTAATTCTTTCCAAAACTGCAATTTTATTATCTGATGTACAACATTTTAAATTCTCGACAACAGCGTCATTTGGAAATACTTCTAAAATTACATTTTTAGTGTCATTTATATCAATTTCCATTTCAGAATCACTGAAATTTAACTCCGTCACTTCAATTTTTTCGTCTTTGTATTCTTTATCTTCTTCATTTTCAGAAACGATTTCTACTTTCGGTTGAATTTTAATACTTTCCTTTTTTGGAAGATTGTAAAACATAAAGCATATTCCGAACAATATTATAAATACTGCTGGTAAAATAATTGGGGCATATTTAAACTTTTTAAAATTAATTCTTTCATACAATATCGGTAATAACGATATTCCAAACAGCATCATGAAAATACTTGAAAAAATATTCTTAAAAGCTAATAAAGAACCGAAAAATAAAAAAACTACTCCTGCAAAATATCTAGAAAGAAAAATAATTTTATTAGATTCTAAATCTTTCATAGTTTACACCTCGATTTAAGTGGATTTGATAGAGAATCGAATTTTTATTTAAATACACTTAATTATTATATCACAATGGAATTTATTGTAAATATTTATCAAAAAATAAAAATCGTGAAGAAAAATAATTCTTCACGAAAATATTTCAATATTAAATTAAACAAGTATCCAATTACTTCTTATAAAATACCCTTGACCGTGGTTGCAAACTTCACATTCTTGAGGTGCTTTTTTACCAATATGTATACTACCGCAATTTAAACAAAACCATTTTTCTTCAGAACTTGACTCAAAAAGCTCATTGCTTTCTATTAATGAAGATACTTTTAAGAATCTATCGCCGTGAACTTTTTCTATTTCGGCAACATTATAGAATAGATTTTTTATTTCTTCAAATCCTTCTTCACCTGCTTCATCACCAAAAGATTTATATACATCTTTATATTCTTCATATTCATTTTGAGTTGCATGCTTTAAAAGATCTAAAGTAGAGCTATATATATCTATAGGGTAATCTCCTTCTATATGAATAGTGTTACCTCCGAATTTAGCAAGCTTACTGTAAAATAATTTAGCATGTTCCTTTTCCTGATCGGCTGTAAAATTAAAAATTTTTTCAATAACCTGAAACCCCTCTTTTTTTGCCTGAGAAGCAGCAAACGTATATCTGTTCCTTGCCTGACTTTCTCCAGCAAATGCTTTAAGCAAATTAATCTTAGTTTTGCTGTTTTCAAATAATACTTTAGACATATATCCACATCACCTTTCTTATATAGTTTTCTTTCGACATATGCTATATCTTTTTAGCAGTCATGTCAATAAAAAAATTATAAATTTTCAACTATCATATTTGCACATTTATAAACATTTCCCCCACCCAAAGTTAAAATTAAATCCCCTGGTTTAGCATTTTCGATAATATAATTTTTTATTTCTTCAAATGTCGGTAAATGAATACTGTTTTTAATTTTATTTGTTAAATCAGTTGATTTTACACCATAAATATTTTCCTCTCTGACGGGTAAAATATCTGAAACTATGGTTAAATCAGCAATAGAAAGTGCATCTGCAAAATCATTTAAGAGCATATATGTTCTTGAAAATGTATGCGGTTGAAATATTGCAACTACTCTTTTAAATCCCATCTTAGAAGCTGCTTTTAAAGTATTTGATATTTCTGTTGGATGATGAGCAAAATCATCCGCTATGGTAATTCCATTTTTCTCTTTTAAAATTTCAAATCTTCTGTGCGAACCGCTAAAATTACTAAGAGATTCAGCTATATCAATCGCTTTAATACCCATTTCATAGCAAACACAAAAGGCTGCCAAAGCGTTATAAACATTATGTTCACCTGGAAATTTAAGAGAAATTTCGGCAAGCTTATCCTCTTTCTTGTACACGCTGAAACTTGCACATCCTCTTTGATTAAAAATTAAATTCTTTGCATAAAAATCATTGTTTGAATTTAATCCGTAAAATATTTTCTTTGCATTTGTAAATTTACAGCATTCTTTTGTATTTTCGTCATCTCCATTTGCAACTATTAAATCGCTTGTTTGATTTGCATATTTTGTAAAAGACTTTTTCACATTTTCAAAAGTTCCAAAATAATCTAAATGATCTTTATCTACATTTGTTATAACTGATATAGATGGATTTAAACACAAAAAGCTGTCTACATATTCGCACGCTTCCCCTACTATTATATCTGAAGACCCTACGCAGCAATTAGAGTTTATTTTAAGCAGTGTTCCTCCTATAATAGCAGTTGGATCTTTTTTTGTGTCTAAAAGTACGGTCGTTATCATAGAAGTTGTTGTTGTTTTTCCATGTGTTCCTGAAACGCCTATGGAAGTTTTATATTTTTCAAATATCATTCCCATAAGTTCTGATCTTTTTAAAACAGGAATTTCTTTTTTTCTTGAAGCTATCATCTCTGGATTTGTCTCTTTGATAGCAGCCGAATAAACAACCACATCAGGATTTTCTATGTTTTTTTCTTCTTGACTCATATAAACTTTTATACCGAGTTTTCTTACCTTTTCGAGTGTGTCAGATTCATATATGTCAGATCCGGTTACTTTAACTCCATAGGATTGCAGTATTTGGGCAAGAGGAAACATTCCTGATCCTCCTATACCTATAAAATAAGCACTCTTCAAATTTGAAAGATTGATATTCATTATTTATGACTCCTTTTGATTTACCTGTCTATTTAAGTAAATCTTTTTAAAAAATTTTTCGAACTAAATTATACCACTTTTATTTAAAATTAAAAGTAAAATCATTACCCATAAAATGAAATTTTATAAATTTAGGTTTATATTTTTCAAATTCATATGAAAGAAAAGATACATTTTCCCTACACACCATATTTTGACCGTTTTTCTCTACTATAGTTATTCCCATTATAAGAGCAAGTATCAAAAAACAAAATATCGCAGGCATAAAGAAATACTTCCTTAAATTTTTATCCAATTTTTTCACTCCTGTTTTTTTAAATCATTTAAAAGCTTGGAAATGGACTCACCAAGCATAAGTCCCGTATAAGAAGACTCTCTTATGGTATTAACATCACTTCCAACCTCAATTAAAAGAGATCCTGGTGTTAAATGTTCATTGTATTTTACCTTTGCAAATTTCATAGGTCTTGTGATTCCCGGAAACATAGTTTCGCAGTATTTTTGAAGATTTAAAGCAAGACTTAAATTTTTTTCCCAATTTGGAAATCCTACCGTACCATCAGGGTCACATCCAGAAATTATCATAAGCTGAGAAGCTTTTTTACCCTGGTATGTAAATGTAGGCTTAATTTTCCCCAGTTCTTTAGATCCCATACTGTCTCTATGAATATCTATAACCATTTGAATCGAAGGATATTTTTCTAAATTTTCTTTTATTGTTTGAGCGGCACGTGAATAAGATCCATTGTAAGTCGGACTATCATGGTAGACAGTGCTATGAATAGTATTTATACCGTTTTTTATTAATGTTTGAGTTATAAGTTGTCCCACTTTTGTAACGTTTCTATTTGGATCCAGAGAACGCGGATAAAAATTTTCATAGAAAAATCCTTGATCTTTTGGCAAGTATGATTCAGATGTATGAGTATGCATAATAAGAACTTGAGGCTCAGATGTTTCCTTTATTTTTAAACTTGGCTTTATATTTAAATATTCATTTAAATTTATATCGCAACCAGTAGTATTTTTTACGTAAAAATTTTCACATTTCGTACCGCCTGAACTTATGCTTTTCTCTATTACAGTACACTTTTTTTCTTCTGAGCTATGTGTATTTTCATCTTCAAGCTCTCCGATTTCTGGTAAAACATTGTCTTTCATTTCAACAGGTGTACAAGTATTATTATTTTCAATTTTTTTCTCTATATTATTTTTAATTTCTAAGTTTGCATTGTCTTTTTTATATTCATTTAACCCGACCATATGTACAGAGTCACTTCTAAAAAATATTGATTTAGCAGCCAAAATGTCAAAATTTTCTTTATTTAAAAGTGGACTTGAAGAAATTTTTATTGTTGCGCACGAAATAGCTAAAAAAACCGAAGCTGTAGAAATAATGTCCAGAAAAAAGTTTAGAATTCTTTTATTTGTAATAACATTCATTTTTTTACTCCTTATCCTTTGTGCTAGTAAAAGTTTTATGGTTTTAAAGTATAATTTATTCTTAAATTTTAAATTTAAATTTGGTAAAGGAGAAAAAATAAATATTTTTTAAATTACACCTTGACTTAAAACTTATATGATGATAAAATCATTGGCAGTGATGCGGAATGGTGTAACGGTAGCACAGCAGACTCTGACTCTGTTTGTGAGGGTTCGAATCCTTCTTCCGCAGCCATAATTATTAGTAGTCGGTCGCGAGGTGTAGCTCAGTTTGGTAGAGTGCCACGTTCGGGACGTGGAAGCCGCAGGTTCAAGTCCTGTCACCTCGACCATAAATTGTAGAGGAAAGATTTGTTTTTTAATAATTTAACTTGCTTTAATTTTATTTTGAGGGGATACTTCATGATTAAAATTAAACATTTATTTGTCTTTATTTTATGTATTTGCTTTTTATGCGGTAGTTTTGAAATTGTAAACGCTAAAGATCCTGATTTACTAAATGCAACAGTTTACCTTACTGGAAATGGAATAGCCACTAGGTTGCATAAGCCTGTGTTAGAAGAAGAGTTTCCTAATGTTAACATTGAGTTTATACGTCTCTCAGAAGGAGTAGCAAAAGCAAATGATCTGGTTGTATCTTCTGATAGTTGGCTATTTTTGGGTACTCCTGTTTACAAACATAAACAGCATATACTTAATTGTGCTAAAAAATGCAAGAAAATTTTGTGTGAAAAGCCTGTTGGACTGTCTACAGATGAAATTGATCAAATAAAAAATATAATAAACCAAAACCAAGTGTTATTTAGAGTGAATTATTCATTGAGGTTTTTGCCTTGCATAGAAGAAATTAAAGAGTTTATAAAAAATAATGATGTTAAGTGTGTTACAATTACATGTAATGCTAATTTCAATCAAAATCCACCTAATAAGCCTTGGAAAAATGATTATAATTTAGGCGGTGGAATTTTGTATTCCATACTTCCTCATATGATTGATTTATTAAATTATTTGAATCTCCAAGAAGATTTAAATGACATTACATTTGAAAGTACTACGCGAGTTCCAATGAACGATATAAAACTGTGTTCGAAAACTTTAAACGGGATTAATACAATGATAAATATTAATTTATGTGAAAATTTTGATGAACTAACTTTAAAATTAGAAACATCGGGTGAATCTAAAATATTTGATTTGATCGATTATTCAGAACATAAAATTTCTGATACTAGATATTGTAATGGCACTCTGTCCGCAACAAGCAGTATATCACCGTGGCGTATTTCATTTAAATATTTATTGGAAAACCTTTTTATAAATCCACAAGATTCTAGATTTGCTAAAATTGAAGATGCAGAAAATGTTCTTAAGGTCTTAGATAAAATATTATTACAACAAAAAATGCAGTGATTGAATTTATAAAGTTTAGACTCAAATTATTATTGATTGTTTGATCATTAAGATTATATTTTTTAATTTCACAAATAAAATTAAGGCACAGCTTACGGAAAAAAATCCATGGGCTGTGCCTTCTTTTTTATCCATAACATCATAATTTCTGATTTGAGTTTTTCTGTAACTTGCTCTTATTCAGAAAGTAATTTCACCGTCTTTTCAAAAAAGCTGTTTGAATATGATGTTCACTGTCGGTATTTTATTGATTTTTCGGTGTCCGAAATACTTAGTTATCTAATAGAAAATTCTTAGATTTTTAATTCAAATTCACTTGCATATTTTTATTTCCAACATATAATTATTTATAAGCAAAACACACAAAAACATATGAGGTATTTTTTTTAGATTTCAAAAAGGAGGTAGGCTTAGATTATTGTAGTCATTTATGTTTTTCGGTTTTGTGCTCAAGAAAACTAAGATTTAAATAGGAGAGGATGTTATGAAAAATAAGGTAACAACAAAAAGACTTATAACAATGTTTTTTATGTTATTCATGGCACTTTCATTTATTCCTGTAGTAACATTTGCAGCAGCAGAAATTAACAAAGTTGAAATAGGTGCTGCAAAATATAATTATTATGCAGGAGATAAACCAGAAGCAACTGCTTTGCGAAGTGGTGAATCTATGTCTCAATATGATATAGAGTACGAATATTGGGAAGAAATGGAAATTGGCACAAATGGTGAATCTAGTCCAGTTAAGTTTTGGTATTCAGATGAGAACAAGAATAATGCTTTATCACAAGACAAAAAAATAGATACTTTCGAGGAAGGAAAATCATATATGTATAGCATTTCTTTGAAAGAAAGAGATGGATATACATTTGCAGATAATTGCGAAGTATTTGTAAATAGCGAGAAAGTAAATGCAAAAAATGTTCAAAAAAATGCAAGCGGATTGTTTGTTACAGCAATAAAAACGATAAAACCAACTCAACCTGTATCAAAAAAAGAAATTGATGTTGTTGAAATCAATAATGTAACCCTAAATTTTAAAGATGGCGACAAGCCAGTGTTTACTGGAACAAAGTCAGATACTAGATATAAGCTTATCTTTGAAGCATGGAGAACTGATGATGCAGGAGTAAGTTCAGAAGAATGGTTTAATAACGATGACCATCTTGGTTATTGGGGAGGAAAACTCATTACTACATTTGATAAGAATAAAAAATATTCCTATGAGTTAGATTTCACAACTTCTGCAGAAGGCAGTGAAGCAGGATGGATTTTTGGTTCAAATACAAAGTTGAAAGTCAACGGAGAAGAAGTTGAATTCACACGTGCCAGCAATGATAATGAACAAACATTTAGCGTTAAAACAAAAATAATAATGACGCCTGAATCTACGCCTACATCCTCAGATCAACAAAAAACAGAAACAGTAAAAGAAATTCAAAGTACAGGAGAAACAAAAGCAAAAATTGAATTTGCAAAAGAAGTTAACGGAAACTACGAGTTGGATGTTAAACCTATAAAAATTGCAGAAAATTTAGCAAATAAAAATGTTAAGTACATAGTGGATATAAACTTACTGGAAGATGGTCAAGTAGTTAAAATCAATGATGCTAAAATGAAAGTAAGAATTGCATTACCAGAAGACTTAAAAGGATTTAACAAATATGAAGTAGTATATATTTCAAATGATGAAATAAAAGAAAAAATACCAGCAACAGTAGAAAATGGATATATAGTATTTGAAACATCACATTTAAGTCAATATGGAATTATCGCAACAAATATTGAAGAAAAAACAGAACAAAATAAAAACGAAATCACTAATCCAAAAACAGGAGACAACCGTAATATTTTTTTATGTACTTCTTTATTCACAGCAAGTGCATTAGCAATTCTTGGAATGGCTGTTTACAGTAAGAAGAAAAAATCTATAGTTTAATTTTAAATAGATTATCCGTCGATAGCATTATCGGCGGATTCATTTTTTCTTATTTAATTTTGAGTATAAGATATTGAGACATTACAATTAGCAATATTTTTTACAAAGCTTTCATCATGTTCTACGAAAACCATGGTCGGATTAAATTTTAAAATTAAATCTTCAATTTGTATACGAGATAAAATATCAATAAAATTAAGTGGTTCATCCCATAGATATAAATGCGCTTGCTGACATAAGCTCTTGGCAATCAGCACTTTCTTTTTTTGACCTCCACTAAAATTCGATATATCTTTTTCAAACTGGGTTCTTGAAAAATCAAGTTTACGTAAAATTGTTTTGAAAAGGCTTTCATCAATATTTTCAAATTTAGCAAAATCCCTGAGAGTTCCACTTAAATTTGAAGTATCCTGCGAAACATATGATATTTTTAGATTACTAGCTTTTTCGAAAATTCCTTTAAAACTTATTTTCAAATCATCATTTATAAACTTTAAAATGGTAGATTTTCCACAACCGTTCTTACCACATAGCGATATTCTATCTCCTTGATTTACTTCAAAATTAATTTTTTCACAAATTTTTTTACTGCCATAAAATAGAGAAACATCTTTTAAATTTAGTAGTCTATTTGAGCTGTGTTTTAAGAAACTAATTTTAAGCTCGCTTGAATTTTCTATATTTTTAAGTAGATTTGATTTTTCTTCTATTTTAGATTGTTTTCTCATTTCTGCATTTTTAGAACGCTTCATCATTTTAGCAGATTTATGACCAATATATCCCCTATCTGGTCTTAAACCTGAATTACGAGTACTATTTTTAGTTTTTTCCAATTTATTTGACCACTGAGCAATTTGTTTAGCAGAATTTTCAAGTCTGGAAATATCTTTTTTTAGCTTTTTATTTTGGGATATTTCAAAATTTTCTTTTAGTTTTTTATTTCTATACCATGATGAAAAATTACCTTTTTGAACTTCAATATTCGCCTTATTAATACACAAAATATGATCAATACAATTATCTAAAAATTGACGATCATGCGATATTAGAATAAATCCTTTTTTCGATTTCAAATAATCACTGACTATTTTCCTAGATTTTATATCTAAATGGTTTGTAGGCTCATCTATTAACAAAAATGCATTTTCTTTTAAGAATAAACTAACCAGTAATATTTTAACTTGCTCACCACCACTAAGCGAACTAAAAGGACGATATAATACCTCTTCATTAGTATCTAAAAAAGACAATTCTTTTTGTATTTTCCAATAATTATAATCTTCTATTCCTGACTTTTCTTGAATTATATTTATTGCAAATTCTGAATTATCTTTTACTTCAAACGGAAAGTATTCAAAGTCCACACTACTTGAGATTTTTCCTTTGTAATCATATTTTTTCGTCAAAAGCTTAAAGAAAGTAGTCTTTCCTCTGCCATTTCTACCAGTGAAACCTAGTTTCCAATTTGTATCTATTTGAAAAGAAGCATCTTCAAATATGTTATCGTAGCTACCGTCATAGTTAAAAGTCAGATTTTGCACATTTATCAAAGACATAAAATTACACCTCTTACAAATTATAAATTATCAAAAAATATTATTCATTTTTATACTCCTTAAATATATTTGTTTTTGTTATATTGTAAACTAACGTATTAACAAAATAAAGAGCGCCATATAGTAATGGTAAGCTCTTTTAATACATATCAAAGCTATTTAATAAAATATCGTCAAATATTTTTTTATATTAGTAACAATCTCTAATATACTTTTATATAGTTCTTCTATATATTCGTCATCCTGTAATTCCAATCTATCAAATAAATAATCTTTATGGTTTACTAACTTTTCAATTATTATTTTATTTATTAGAATGTGTTCAGGTTTAGAAACAATAGAAAAAACATCATCATTCATTAATATTTTACTTTCGTACAAAAATTTTTTTGAGTATTTCTTTGCAAATATACGTTTTTCGATATAATTTATATCGTAACAAATCGGATTTGGTAAAGACTCAGCTAATAATTTGAATTTTTCAATATATGAGGGATTAATATCTATTTTAGAATGTATCAAACCATAACAAAATTTATAAATCGGCAATATAATATCATTTTTAATTTTTTCCATGTTATTACAAGCATTATCTAGGTAATCATTTCTCAAAACATTCAAAAATACACTTTGTTGTTGTGATTCATTAGCAAATGCCAAACTATTAAAATCAACTTCTAATGCTGGATGTGTAGATATAAATAAAGAGTTAATTTTTTCATATGCTTTTATATAAGAATGATAATCATTATTTTTCAGATATAAAAATATTTCTTCTGAATTAAGATTTTTAATAAACGTTTCAAATTGTTCTTCAGAAACACCGAAAAAGTCAGAATAAATATCATGTTTCAAATATTCAGGATTATTAATAATAAAGCCTAATGGATCATCTGTCATAATTAATTGTATTAATTCTAAAAATCTTATGCGATTTTTTAAATCTCCGGTAATTTTTGTAAATTTATATACATACTCATTAATTAGTCCTATTCCATACGTATGAATATCACTTTCATTACATTTACTTACTATTTCAGAACAAAACTTTAACATTGGCATTAAAATATCATCTATGATTTTTTCCAATTTATAATACTTATTTATTGCACAATCAATATCTTTTTCTGTGACATTATTTCCGTCAATAAGATTTATAACTGTTTGACCATACTCTTCACATGATAAAGTTTGTCTAACAAATTTTTCTTGTTGTGGTTGGCAAAAATATGCCATTTACACCAATCCTTTTTTATTTCATCTAAATACTGTGAACTACCACTCACTTAACTAATAATTTCGGTAACATTTGAAGAGGTGGTTTCTTGCTTCAACTACTTTAAATTAAGAACGTCTTAAACAATATTCACAAGCATTAATTCTTATATTCCCTACGCTAAGAAAGAAGTATTACTCCTTATAGGTTAAAATGTCTACTGAATAAAAAATATTCTAACATTTAACTTTCATATAAATCATGTAATGTATCAACAAAATGATAAATATCGAGCAACATTTTAGATATAAACACTTTGTTATTTTCTATTGCATAAAATATTTCACTAATTTCCATATCATCAACTGATCGCATTACTCGGTTTACATAATATACATCTTTAAAATTTTTAATAAATTTTCTAAAGACTTTAGCAGATTCAGGAGAAAAAACAAGATGAAAAGCATCTTTAGAAATTGGTCTTAACTTGGCTGAAAATTTCATTGAACAACCTTGTTCAGTTACATTTTTTTGCAAATGTTCTATCTCGATAGCCAAACCATCTAAAAATGAAATAAACTTACGAATTCTATCTCTAAGAAGATTATCAACTTCACGATCTCTTCTAAGTCTTACCATAATTTCCATGTTTAAAGTCTCCAAGAAACTCTTTAAAGGTAACACAATTTCAGATTTAATCTCATCTAATCTAGAAACGGTGTAAAACATTGTACTATATGAATGTAGTGGTTTCTGAATATAAAATCCCATATTTAATCCTCTTTTTCATAATTTTAATTATTATTTTATTATTAATAATATTATTACACTAAATTTCACAATTGAGCTACGCTAGCAAGCATAGCTCATTGTTTTTTAATATTTTATTTCCAATCATTATTGTAAAAATGATCAATTTCCCCAAGCATATTATTATAACTATACATATCAAATATGTTTAAAAATAATTCTAAACGCTCATCATCTAAAACTTTAAAATTATCTGTATCATATCCAAGATTTGTAACTGACATACAATTAATAAAACATTTTGAATCAATTACCGTAGATGTCATCCGAGCATAATTTCTTACTTTTAAATAATAACGAAAATTATTCAAATCACTAAAATAATGTATTGGATTTTCTTTTACAGATTTTAATATTTTTAATACATGTTTTAAACTTAATTCTGTTCTAGAAAGAATGCATTCTATCTTTTCTCGCACATCATCAATTTTTTTTATTCCTTTACCAGTACATAAAACAAATTTACAATTGTTAATAAGTGAGCATAAAAATCTATCAACAACTACATCTTTAATTAATTTTATATCATTTTCAATATTACGAGAGTTAAATTTAAGAGAGACATCTATAATATTAGTATTACATGGAAACATTAGGCCAACGGGTCTTTGATTATTTATATTTAATTGATTATGATGAAAAAATCCCATTTTAATTTCCCCCCAAAAATATTTTAATCTCTCTCGATAAATTATGCATAAGACGTATTTTTGAATCTATATCAATTTCTGCAATTGTTTTTTCATCATAGTTTTTATTAGAAGGTTTTTTACTACTCTTTTTTTGTTTATTGTTGTACAAATCTTCTTCACTAAAATGGTCTATAACATTTGCTATTCTATCCTTAAAAATCATAAATTTTTGACATTCAAATGCTGTACTACTGGAAATACTTGTTTTAATACAATCATAAAATAAATCTAATCTCTCTATGAATGTTCTTATTTCTTGGTCATTCATTTCCATGCGTATTGCAGTTGAAGTTTCTCCTTTTGAAATTGTTTTCTCAAAATTATCAATAATATCACTACATAATTCTGACAAAAAATTATAAGTTCTAAATGCTGCCGTTAAAAATCTTTCTTTTACTGGGTCTCCTAATCTTTCTATCCTCTCGATACGATGATAGTTTTCTTGATTTGATTGCTCAAACATTGCCATATTTTAATTCTCTCCTATTATTTAATGTTATTATCTAAAGTTTGAAACATTGCATATATGTTAGATATTTTTTCATTAATCTTCACAAATTTTTTCCACACTAGATAATCATCAATTGTTTTTCCCCTAAACATTCTATACTCATGTGAATCAGTGTCAATTAACATAAATTTTTTTATCTCGTATTTAATATTTTCTTTACTAGAAATTATTCTATTTTCTTCTAAACAATCTTTAATCTCTTTACTAATAAGATTCTCAAATGATTGAAGTAAATAACAATTTAGACTACCACCTAAATTTCCGTTTGTTCTTAGAATGCTATTTACTACACTTGAAATTTGAACTACTTTGATTAAAACATTTACTTCAGTATCTCTTACTATTCTGTCTTCATTTATAAAATTTCTATTTATCCTACCAATATCTTGAATTTCATCCAAAAATTCTTTGAATCTTATAAGCAAATCTTCAAACTCAAGACTTATTTTTGAACTTTGTGTAGGCGACTTTGGTTGCAAATACATTCCCATACTATCGCATCCTTCTTTTTTCTAAAATCGAAATCATCATCCTCATTATTAGGAATTATTTTAAACATTTGAAATAAGTTATAAACTTGAGGTACTTCTTGAGCTATGTTCGAAAATTTTTTTAAAAATGCATATTCA
>CAKUXU010000014.1 GCA_934700635.1 uncultured Eubacteriales bacterium
TTTGTATGGATCGAAATATGTAAGTCTGGACCCCAAATGTTACTTTCATTAATATTTTTAGCCACAGATTGCCCCTTGGGAGCTTTTTTAACTTCAAAACCACATCTCTCAAGAGCTATTTTTGCGAACTCTGATATTTTGTTACACTGTTCTTGTTCATTCGTGTTGCCTACTGCATAAATATTATTTACTTGGCAACTTGGACTTAAATATATTTTTTTGCTCATTTAAAAATCCCCTTTCAATATACTTTTAAAAATCGATGTTTATTGCTCTTGAAAAGTAAAGATTATTATATTTTTTAAATCCAAGTTTTATATAAAAAGTCTTGTAAACACTTAAAAAGTTTAGTATAATAACAAAAGATCAGACGTGTTATTACATAACAATCGACTGATCTCATATTTGGTACGGGTGACAGGACTCGAACCTGCAAAGCATAAACCACTAGGACCTAAACCTAGCGCGTCTACCAATTCCGCCACACCCGCTAACTGATATTCCCATTATACCATATAATTATTTTTTTGCAAGGATAAAATTAATAAATAAAAATATTTTCTTTTGTATCATTAAATTAAGTATTATATCCGCCCGTAGCGAAGCTGGATATCGCAGCAGATTCCGATTCTGAAGGTCGGGGGTTCGAATCCCTCCGGGCGGACCATAATTTGATACATACATTTAACCTATTAATACTCTATGCTTCAGTTTAATTAACTTAAAAAAGAACCCAAAAAAGGGTTCTTTTCTGTTGTATTCTATGAACGCACATACTTATTTATTTTACTATATGATTTTATGTATTTATTAATCTAATTTTTCAACATATAAAAAAGATTCAAATTAACTAATTTTTACCGAATTAGTTCGGGACAATAAAACTACAGTTTCGTCGGTATGTTTCATAAGGTCGGAATAGAACTTCATCCGTTCCTCGGCTTTTCTTTCGCACTCTTCCGCTATCCGTTTTGATTCTTCCGAAACATAATCTTCGGGATATCCAATTACATCCTCACTACAATCCCATTTTTTCTTAATTTCTTCGGACACTTCCCATTCCGGTGTATATCCGTTGAAACTGCCGTTCTCGTCAAGAATATCGGGGTGCATATCCCAGATGGTCACATGGTCTTGGGAGTAATAAACAGGGGCATTGAAATGAACTGCTTTCAAATATCCGTACTCTGCCCGTTTCGGGAATATCTCAATACTGCTTATTATACGATTACAGATTCTCTTTTTGAAAGACGGAGGACACCACGGATATACGGCGGCAATATCTTCAAGCATACCCATAACAAACTCGACATCTTGATAACCTTTTTGGATTGTCTTTATGCTTAACTCAGTTTGTGAGAGTGCCATGTTCAGTTCGTCAATCTGTTCGTATATTTCTTCAAGTCCTCTGCTTATACGGTCGTATTTATGGTCGTAGAATTTATCTGACGGGTCAAGTTCGTTCTGCTCCTGCTCAAACTTCGTCTGCTTTTTCAGAAGGGTGGTTCTTCTCGCTTTCAAGTCCTTCACTCGCTTTTGAAGTTCGTCAATATTGTAGGCCTTGCTCAGTTTTTTGGTCAAATACTCGGTCGTAGTGGGCTGACGGATTATTTCCTTGATTAGTTCTTCCACTTCTTCATCAAGAAGTTTTGCACTATACTGGTGTGGGTCAGGGCAAACCATTCCGTTGACATTCGGTGCGGTTCTGCATTTATAGGAATAACTGACAGCATACCATGTGCCATCGGGCTTTTTCTTTCTGGATGCAACACCGTACATCGGTTTTCCGCAAGCAGGGCAGCGAACAAGACCAGAGAGGATATATTCGTGGTCAGGCTCCCTCTTTTCCCGTTTAATGCCCGTGCTGAGTCTTTTTTCGTGGGCGGTATCCCATGTCTCTGCTGAGACAATCGCTTCGTGTTGCCCCTCTGAGACGATTATAGAGGCACTATCTGTCTGCTTCACGGCATAGGTCTTTCCGTCCTTCATCACATTCGTTCGCTTGCCGTAGGCTATCAGTCCCTTATAGACCTCATTATCCAGAACCTTCTTCACGAAACCAGCGGTAAAGGCGGTGTATTTTCCGTTCTGCCGAATGACCTTTTTCACACCCTCTGCATTCAGTCGCTTTGCCACTCCGTCTGCTTGGATATTTTCTTCGGTATAAAGTTGAAAGATTTTCCGAACGTGCTCGGCTTCTGCTTCGTTGATAACAAGTTTTCCTTTTTCGAGGGTATAACCGTAGGGGGCAAAACCGCCGTTCCACCGTCCTTCTCTGGCTTTCCTTTTCCGTCCTGCCATTGTCTGAACACTGATGTTTTCTACTTCCATCTCGGAGACAATAGACATCATCGACAAGAAGGTTTTGCCTGTCGGGGTCGAACTATTCAGATTCTCTTTTACACTGATAAGGTCTGTGCCGTACTCCTTCATTTTGCGGAGATACACAAGGCTGTCAGTGGCATTACGGGCGAAACGGGAAAGTTTGAAAACAAGAACATAACGGACATTATCTTTCTTGTTCTTGATATCTTCCATCATGCGGTTGAAGTCATCTCTTCCGGCTGTCATCTTGCCGGACTTTCCTTCGTCGCAGTATTCACCGACTATCTGAATACCTTCCTTTTGGGCATAGGCACGAATATCATCAAGTTGGGCGGTCAGCGAATAACCGTCCACCTGCATTTCCGTAGATACACGGGTATAGGCATATGCTCTTTCCGGGTGTTGGACTGCCATTCTGTTTACCTGCCTTTCCGACTTAAACTACTTGTTTTTATTATACAGTGAAAAGTGGCTTTTTTCAAGTGGTTTCGCCGCATTTCTAAACAATTCAGAGTTTTGCCACATATCTTTTTTCTTACGGGACGGATAAAATGAGAAAAGCAGGCCTATGAAGGTCTGCTTTTCCTTTGAAATTTGAAACTTATCGGCAGTCATGCTGCAAAAGCACAGCAAAAGTATTGCAAACTAAATGATTTTGTGCTATACTCTAAACCAAAAGGGGGTCTATGCTTAATGTCATTCACTTACAAGCCGTTATGGAAACTTCTAATAGATAAAGAAATGAGTAAGAAAGAACTAATGCAAAAAACGGATATTTCTAAATCCACTATGGACAAGATGAGTAGCGGGAAAATGGTCTCTTTAGAGGTGATTGACCGTATTTGTAACTATTTCGATTGCGATGTTGCGGATGTCATTTCTCATTGCCAAGATAAGGAGATTCACAGATGATGCGAGACGATTTCGGAAATATTCACCTCTTTTGCGGAGATGCCATGGAATTTTATAAGGACTGGAAAAGTCCCACGGTTATTATTTGCGATGGCCCTTATGGTATAAACGGATTTAAGGGAGATTTGCTTTCTCATAAAGGACTTGACACATGGTATGAGCCGCATATCAAGAAGTGGAGCGATGCAGCCACTCCTTTGACTCCCTTGTGGTTTTGGAATACAGAAGTCGGTTGGGCAACCGTACATCCCATTTTAGAGAAATACGGCTGGGATTATGTTTCATGCTGTATATGGGATAAGGGCATGAGCCATGTTGCGGGGAATACTAACACCAAAACTATTCGCCATTTACCTGTTGTCACTGAGGTGTGTGTTCAATATGTAAAAAAGCCAGTTTTTAGAGTTGGCGATACAACACTTTCCATGAAAGAATGGTTGCGGTATGAGTGGGGACGAACAGGCATCCCATTCTCAAAAACCAACGAGGCATGTGGTGTAAAAGATGCTGCAACACGAAAATATTTTACAAAATGCCATTTATGGTACATGCCTCCGGCAGAAGCATTTGAGAAAATTGCAAACTATGCCAACACCTACGGGCAAGATGACGGGAGACCTTATTTCTCTATAAATGGGGAAACCCCCATTACCAAAAAGGAATGGGGGCAAATGAGGTCAAAATTTTACTGTCCTATCGGTGTCACGAATGTTTGGACCGAACCTCAACTTCGGGGCAGTGAACGACTAAAAATCAATCAGAAAGCCATTCACCTCAATCAAAAACCACTCTCTCTTATTGAGAGAATTATCGAAACAACCTCTGACGTCAATGATGTGGTTTGGGACCCGTTCGCAGGTCTATGTACAACCGCTGTTGCATCTGCAAAATTGAAGAGAGAATGCTATTGTGCAGAAGTAAACGATGATATCTATAAGGTTGCATCCGAACGGGTGCGGTCAAATATTACAAAATAGATGTCAGTGCATTTTCCAGTACTTCGTCATTTTTGGATGCTAAAATATTGCTCCATTGCCTTATGGTTTTTCCGTTAAACTGTGTATCTAGAACACGGGCCTTGAATTCTTCAATGCCATCATGCTCTATACGGTCAATCTTTGCATAGTTTGTATCAAGCCGATAAACAAATTGACCATATAAACTTCTTAATAATTGCTGGTACTCTGGGGCTGGGCTGTAAGTTTTACAGTTCGGCCCCCAACTTTCTACAACCTGTACCGCATCGGCAATATTGCATTTATCTGTTTGAAGTTTGTAGCCATTTGTGTTTGTTTGTTGAAGATTAGCGGTTCGCTCTGTCGTATCTTCGGGTTCAAATACAAGATAATCAGGCGGTCTATGGTAGTGACGGTCACGGGCCTCTGCAACACTTCTACCGCTAACTACCAGAACATCTATGATTTGTGGTTTTCCCCAAATAACATGTTCGGGCAACCATGCAATTAAGGCTACATCAATATTGTCCTGACTAAACATAGTTACACTATCTTTAAATCGGGCAGTTATTTCTGTTGCAAAGGGAAACCATGCTTTGATTTCAATCCCTGGATTTGGCATAATAATATCACTTTTAAATAGGGCATCTGGAAAACCAGGGTCTTGTCTAATCCATTCTCCGTAATTGTTCCAGTCATGCTCATTCAACAAATCAACCGTTGAGAACTCAATCATATTCCCCAAAAGCGGTGAAAGTTTTGAAATTACCTTTGCAAGTTGTTTAGCATACGATATACTTGTTGGTTTCTTTATATCGACGACATCAATCAGGTGATTGTCAAGGTCTGTGAGGGCTTCTTGTGCCTTCGCAAGAATATCAGTGTGTGTCATCTTCAATCCTCCCATTCGATACATACCGAATTATTTATAATTCTAGCATAAAATTCGACAAAAAACAAGCCTGCTCGGTTATATCGGCAATTTCGATTTGAGATGTTGAAAAAGTCAAGGTTTATACATATCGTTTTTATCCGAGAACACGGTCTGCCTCGTCCTCGTCCCGTTCCACCGTCTCCCGTGCTATCTCGTTGGCACATCTCTTTCTGACCTGCTCCAACTCCTTGGGTGATATTCTCATTTGCTGTTCCATTCGCTTATGGACAAGTGCTTCAAATTTCAAGGCATTGTTTTCTTTGCTCAGGGCGGCACACTCCTTGTCCACCTTGTCGATATATTCATCCCTTCGCTTTGCTTCTTCTTTCAGTTTTTTGATAGTCCTCAGCAGTCTTTGGGTGATGGGCAATCGGGCAATGGCTTCTCGCAGCGGTTCAATGACCTTCTTCACAATCAAGTCCTTTACACCCTGTTCGGAAAGTCCGTTTCTCTGGTTGAGTATGTAAAAATCATCTTCGGGTACTTTGACGTAGGTTCGCTTGTTTCTGCCAAAGCCTTCACGGACTCGCTCATAATCATCCTCCATGGGTTTGGGTCTTAACTGCTCTTTGAGGGTATTTCCAAAATTGTTGATTTGCTCCATTATGACATCGCTGCCGTTGTATGCTTCAAGGTCGGCTTCTAACTTGCCGATTTCACCTTCCAGATGCTTTTTGACTTCCTCTCGCTTGTTTAACTCCGTCATGGTGGTATAGAGTGCTTCTGCTGTTTCGTTGTAAGCACTGTCCTGTTGCTCGATATCCTTCTGTTGTGCTGATATGGTCTGCTCCTGCTCGGCAATGACAGCATCGTTATATTTGACCTTGTTCTCGGTGTTTTGAATTTCTATCTCTTCGGCTCTGGCATTGGTTTCTCTGGCATCCGCTTGGGTCAGAGATACCTTTGCTTCTCTCTCTGCTTGTTTAACCGCCCTGTATTCGCTTATTGTCTGTCCCTTGGTCGTTACACCCCTTGTGTAAGAAACGGTCAATCCGTGCCTCCTGGCGATGTTTATGACACGGTTTCGCTCCTTGGTCTGCCATTTGGTTTGACTGGTTTCATAATTGCCGTTCTCGTCCTTCTTGGTGTCGGTCTGAAATCCCATCGCCTTGTATGCTGAATTCAGGCTGTTTTGAATCTTCTGACCTCGCTTCATTTCGGCAACCGGAACATAGGTCAAATGCAGGTGCGGTGACATTGACATTTCATCCATGTGTATGACTGCATTCACGATTCTGAAATTGGGGTTTTCCTTCTGGAAGGTGTTCATATACTCGGTGAGTATCTCTGCCATCTTCTGTCTGGTTTCCATTCGCTCTGCTTCGGGTAATTCATCCATCTGGTCGCTGTTACCGACTTGGACTATAATTTGCTTGGCAACCTTGGTGTAGGCAGCCTTGCCCTTCATATCTTTTTTGTGGGCTCCCTCTCGCTTCATGCGGGCAAGTTCTTCTTCGGCTTCCTGCTGCTTCTTGGTTATGTACTCATAGTATGTCGGGGGCAGGTCTTTCACCTTGCCGCTGTTTTTGGACTGTTTGGTTTTTTCAATATATTCCACATAACTTTTTTGGAAGGTCATATCATAAAATTCTTTGATAGAGATATTGCCATCGTAACTGATATTATCTTTGATTCGGTCTGCATCCACATTCTTTGACACTCTCTCACGGTTATCGTGTTCGAGGTTGAAAGAATCATCTTCGTGGAATGACACTTTGAAATCGCTCATCGCTTCACCTCCTTGTGTGAAATTGTGTTACACTTCCGAAAATCGTCTGCTCGGATTTTTAGAAATGTGGTAGATTGTGTTACATTTTCAAGATTGCCCTTATTTCAAGGGGTATTTGAAAATTCTCCACCGATACAAATTTGAACCGGTGTGCATTTTACAAAATTTCCACATATCAATTTTGGGGCTGAAAACTTATCGCCTTGATTTTTTGATATGTGCTGAATTTACTGACTTTTTGCCTTTTGTGTGAAATTGTGTTACATTGCTCAAAATCGCTTGCCCGTTTCTTCGTGTGTGTGGGACAATGTGGGACATACTTATTTTGATGATAAAAAAGCAAGGGAGGGATAACCTATGGATAAGAAGTCAACATATGTCACAGTCCGAATTGATGAGCAAATGGAAAAGGCGATTGAGGACAGAATGGAGTATCTGAAGAGGTTGTGGGGAGTTCCCCATGTCACAAAGTCGGATGCAATTCGTCATGCCATTATGAAGACCAACTACACACGAAAGAAGAGCAATCGCAAAATCTGCGAAACCGAACCAACCCCGGATGATTGATTTTTCAAAATTCACACACATCTTTTTTGGGGATGACATCTTTTTCGGTGTGTTCTTCAACTTCATGCAGGTCATGACTTACGATATGGGGACTTCTCCGGGCCACCGCAGAGGTGGCCTTATTTATTTGCTTTTCAAGGGGTCTATCTTTACCACACCGAAAGAACCTCCTCAGAGGTTCTTTCTCAATAGGCACATTTCGAGATATCTATACCACAGCATGGTAAAAAGAAATCAATCAAAAACCTATGAGCAAATTTATAAATTATTTCTTTTGCCTCAAGAAAATCAGCCTCATTTTGTGGGCTAAAAAACCTTATTTTTTTCTGTTAAAGAAGACTAAAGAGAGAGAACACAAAATTTTGAAGCGGCGATTTTTAAAAAAGTCAGTAATATCAAGGGATTTCACCGTTTTTATACCCCAATTTCCGCCGCAATCGAGTTATCACCATGTGATAACTCGCCCCTCTCTTTTTGGGGGTCATTTTTGCACTTTTTGAGTTCTCATATTCTTACCTTTATTGTTCTCCGTTTTGATAACTCAATTATCATACTTTTAACAAGCAGTAATCACTGTATGATAATGAAAAAGGAGAAAAGGATAAAATGAGCAGAATGGTAACCGTTACGGATAACCCCGACCGTTTAAAAGGGGAGATTAGTTTTGAAGAGAGAGCAAAGCAATTAGAGGCAGAAGCAGAGAAGCAAAAGAAAAAGATTCGTGGTTCAGCATATAGGGAATTTGCCCAGTTGAACATGGAAGGGAAAATAAACGAGATTGTTATGAACAGCCTCTTTGATTGCCCACCAGCCGGAAAAATCTTCTTCTTTATTGCCAACCATATGGATGGCTATAATGCACTTATTGCAAGTTACAAAGTTTTTGAAGAAGCCCTTGATTTAAGCAAACCCACCATCGCAAGAGGCATAAAATTTTTGAAGGACAAGGGATATATTTACATTCTGAAATCCGGTTCGGCAAATGTATATACGATAAACCCCAAAATCATTTGGAAGTCATGGGGCAAGAACATCAAGTATTGTGAATTTCCTGCCAACATCATTATTTCAAAGGCAGAGCAGGAAGCAGACACGGCCAAAATCAACGAGCATTTTAAAAAGGTTATGAATATCAAGCAAGAAGAATCTGAATCATAAAAGAAGAAGGACTGGTAACCACCAGCCCTTCAATTTTTGTGCATAAGAAAACCACTGACTTTTGCATCAGTGGTTCATTTTTAACTATCTCGGTTTAATTACGAAACGGTAGCATAGGTGATTGGAGCAGGTGTAGCAACGGTCACTCCACCAGCCTGTGAAAGACCATTGGTCAAAGCCTTATGCGAAGCACCAAACAAGCCCTCAGTGGTGTTCTTAACTGCATCAGCGATGTACTTACCGAAAGGTGTTGCCAAAGCAATCATAACAACAAGAACGAGAACACAGATGACAACCCAACCATAGTTAGATAATGTTTCCTTATCCATTTAATAATCTCCTTTTCAATTTTAAAATTTTTGTTTTTCCTAAGAGGGACTTTATTCTTTTGACACCCCTTATGATGCAAACCCCACTTTTGTTTTATAAGCGGTAATCGCCGTAATAAATGTCTTTCTCTGTCGGACATTTTAATGATGATAACTATTTTTTTAAATCGAGGAAAACTTTTTTGATAATACATAAATCACAAATCGAACCTACATTTTCAGCAAAAAAGAAAAGGACTGCCGAGTGCGTACTTCCCGACAGTCCAATCTATATCTGAAATAGGATATAGGATAAGTGCCCACACTTTCCTTTGGGCGATATAAGTATGAATGAGCAGTATTAAAAATCGAAATCAGATTTTTAAACCTGTCATCCCTTGAATCTCCAAAATTTGCTCATAACTTTTATGAAAATACTTATGCGGAAATTTTGAAAAACCGCTTTTCCGGCAGCACAACCACAAACAAAAAAGCAGAGTCAGCCGACTCTGCTTTTTCGCTATCTTCTTACTTTATCATCCCGAAATGCTTGAATGCATCCAGAATCGCCTGTTCCTTTTCCGGTGGGCATATAAGTTCTTTGCTCTTGCCATTGCCGATATTATAATTCTCTCGCTCTTTCAGACCGTGTTTCTCTTTGATTTGGGCAATGTATAGGGATGATACCTTCAAACCGTGTTTCTCGCTTACATAAGCCTTTATTTCATCGTAGGTGGCACTTTTCCTTGTCGGTCTCGGAAGTTCTTCCATATTGACCGTGAAACTGATGTGCGGTAGATTTTTTGCCGACTCTAACAAACATACCGTCTCAACATGAGCTGTTCTTGGGAACATATCAACAGGAATAATTTTACCAATTTTAAAATCATTTTCACAAAGAATCTTTAAATCTCTGGCAAGAGTAGCAGGATTACACGAAACATAAATTAATTTTTTCGGTTTTGATTTAATAATAAAATCTATCAGAGATTGTGAACACCCTTTTCTCGGAGGATCTAAAATAAAAATATTCGGTATTTTTTTGAATTTTCCAATATTTTCTTCTATGTTAGAAGCATCACAACATATAAATTTTGCGTTTTTTATTTCATTTTGACGAGCATTTTCAATAGCATTTTCAACAGCTTGCGGAACTACTTCTACACCAATAACTTCAGATACACGAGAAGAAACCGAAAGACCTATTGTTCCTATACCACAATACAAATCTAAAACAGAAGAATTTTTGTCATTTCCTATTAAATCAGCAACAATGCTATAAAGTATTTCAGTTTGAAAACTGTT
The DNA here is from genome assembly GCA_934700635.1 of uncultured Eubacteriales bacterium. Classification (GTDB taxonomy): domain Bacteria; phylum Bacillota; class Clostridia; order Oscillospirales; family Acutalibacteraceae; genus UMGS1491. Next base: position 10,195 of record CAKUXU010000014.1, read on the forward strand.
TACCTGATAAAAAGACATAGGAGAAATATTAAATTTAATCCCACAAAGAACATCTGTTATATAATCTTTACCCCAAACTAAAATTGATTTTTGACCAAGTATAACATTTGTTTTTTCTTTATTTACATTCAAAATTATACTTGATATATTAGGAAATAAACCAAGAATATATTTTGTAAATTCATTCTTAAAAGGCAGATTATCTCCATTTGCAACTAAACACAACATTATTTCTTTTGTTTTTTCAGAGTGTCTTAAGTATATATGCCTTAAAAATCCGGTATGCTTTTCCTCGCTGTATATTGAAACTTTATATTTCAAAACCCAACTTTTAACCGCTTCAACTATTTCATTGAAAATTTCCGGATGAATTAAACATTTAGGGCAATCAACGACTCTATGGCTATGTAAACTAAAAAATCCAGCAATTATTCCGTTTTCTTCCCTTACGGGAACTTGTGATTTGTTTCTATAAAAATTTATTTTCTCGCAAGGTATTATAGACTCAATTTCTTGATTTTTGAATCCACCTATTCTTTGAATACAATCCAAAACATGTTTTCTTTTTATTTTTAACTCCGCATCATAAGAAATATGTCTAAAAACACATCCTCCGCATTTAGGATAGTGAACACAGTCTATATTAATCCTATCTCTAGAAGATAAAATTATACTTTCGATCTTGCCCACAGCGTATTTTTTGTTTACTTTTATTATTTTAACTTTAAGTTGATCGCCAATAGCTGATGAGGGAACAAAAACAGCAAAATTTTCAAATTTACCTATTCCCACTCCTTCAATAGTAACATCATTTATTGTTAAATCTATAAACTCGTTTTTTTTCAATTTGTTTTCTCCTCTTGCTTTTTAAATATTATTATATCTGTTTAAGCTTTAATTTTCAAATTTAAAAACAATAAAGACTTCAACTTTAAAAGTTGAAGTCATATTTTTCATTGATTTAAAAAATATATTCAAAATTAGTTTATAGAAGCGTCAAGATATTCTTCAAGTTCTTTTTCTTCCCTTTTTTTCTTTCTGTCTATAAGTGCAAATATTGCAACTATAAGAGACAAAACAGTCACAACTGAAGTTACTACTCCTATTACAAAAGCTAGATTGTCTTTACTATTTCTCATAATAATCTCTCCTTCTTTATTTTTCATTCATAGTATTTTACATTAAATAATCAAAATTTTCAAGAGTATTCATATTTTAGCAGTTTGATTTTTTCTTAAAAAAATTTATATTTTCAAAATTCATTTTAGAAAAGAAATCGTATATTGTGGTTGAAGCTATAATCATAGGAATCAAAATTAAAACATTAATCCAATTAAGATGTTCCATTTCTAAAAGAGAAGAAAATTTTAAAATACCGATAGAAAAAAGAATTGAAACTACCCAAAGAAGTGATTTCCTTAAAAAATTAAGCGGAATGGAAATTCTATATATTAATATTATTCCTATAATACCAGTTATAACAACATTTATAGTCGAATATCTTTCATACGAAATACCAAAAATAAAATATATTGCAACGGATATCATTACAGAAGCTACTATCGCAAGTGCAGCAGGAAGAGATTTATTTATTATATTTTTAAATAAATTACCCTTAATTTTTTCTCTGTTAGGTTCTAAAGCCAAAACAAATGACGGTATACCGATTGTAACTGCACTTATAAGTGTCATTTGAATAGGAATAAACGGATAAGGGGCTGATATTACAAAAAACAAAATTGAAAGTAAAAAAGAATAAATAGTTTTTACCAAAAACAAAGAAGACGATCTTTGAATATTGTTAATTGCTTTTCTTCCTTCTGCTACCGCTCTGGGCATAGATGCGAAATCTGAATTGAGAAGCACTAAGTGAGAAACATTTCTTGCAATTTCACTTCCGCTTGCCATCGCCACACTACAATCAGACTCTTTCATAGCTAAAACATCATTTACGCCATCTCCTACCATTGCAACAGTATGACCTTTATTTTTTAAAGCTTTAATAAGTTCTTGTTTTTGATCCGGTGTGACACGTCCAAATACAGTATACTTTTCAGCAGCATCTGTTATTTTTTCTTTTGTATCTAAAGTAGTAGCATCTACATATTTTTCAGCATTTTCGAGCTTGACCACTTTAGCTATACTCGAAACAGTAACCGGATCATCTCCGGAAATAACTTTAATATTTACTCCTTGTTTTTTAAAGAAATTTAAAGTTTTTTCCGCGTTGTTTCTTATTTTATCTTTTATAAGAATAAATCCCATAAAATTTAAATCTAGCGGCAAATCTTTACCTTCAAAATTATTTTTTGAATATGCTAAAACTAAAACTCTGTATTTATTGGAATATAAACTGATTTTTTCTTTTACCTTACTATTATTTTTAAATACAAATTCCGCAGCTCCCATAACAACACAACCGTAACCCGCACAATGAACTCCGGACCATTTTTTCTCCGATGAAAACGGAATTTTTACGTCTGCAATTTTAGAATCACTTTTTGGAGGAAATTTATTTTTAACGGCTAAAAACGTTTCCCCTGTGTCTTCAAGAGAAGTAGTCAAAATAGTTATAGCATTTGAAAGATCAGAACTTGAAAATCCTTCAGCTGGTATAATTTCATGAACTTCAAATGACCCTTGAGTAATAGTTCCTGTTTTGTCAAGGCATAAAGTATCCACTCTTGCAAGAGTTTCAAGACTGTAAATATCTTGAACAAGAACTTTTTTACGGGAAAGCCTTAAAACTCCAACAGCTAATACAGAACTTGTTAAAAGCACTAATCCTTCTGGAATCATACCTGTAAGTGCAGCAGATGTTGTAACTATTGCGGAATTAATGTCGTACCCAGAAGCATTAAATTGCCTGTAAAACAGAAGTGCTCCCATAGGTATTATCGCAAAAGATATAATTTTAATTATTTTATTCAGAGTAGTCATTATTTCAGACTTTGTTTTCTTTATATATTTTGATCCTTTTAAAATCTGCGAAGCGTAATTTCCTTGGCCTATATGTTCTACCTTTGCCTTGCAGCTTCCACTAACAACATAGCTACCCGACAAAAGCATATCGCCTTCGGATTTTGGTATTAAATCCGGCTCGCCTGTTAAAAGTGATTCATTTACTTCACATTTTCCTTCTTTCACTATACAATCAGCTACTACTTGGCTACCCCTTTTAAGAAGAACTATATCATCAAGAACTATTTTTTCAAGTTTTATTTTCTTAATTTCTCCTTCTCTTAGAACCAAAGTATTACTCGAAGAAATTAGGTTTAGTCTATCGACTGTATTTTTCGCCTTAATTTCCTGAGCAATTCCGACTATTACATTGCATATAACAACTCCCATAAACATAAGATTTCTATATGAGCCTGTATATAGTATTGCTATAGCTAAAACTAAATTTATAAAATTAAATAATGTAAAAAGATTATCTTTAACAATCGAAGAAACACTTTTAGAAGAAATTGTTTTATCAATATTGGTAAGTCCTTCTGAAACTCGTTTTTTAACTTGTTGCTTTGAAAGCCCGAAACTAATTGGTGGTTCATACCTTTCATTACTTATTGGTAAATCAGATGTTTTCATTGTTTTCCTCCTTTTATAAACTTTAAATTATTTTAAACAGAAAGGGAGAATTTTAGTGATTTGCAGAATTGCAGATATGAAAAATAAAGAGGTTATAAGCATAAAAGACGGTTGTCGAATAGGATGTGTAAACGATGTTGAAGTAGATATGAAATGTGCAAAAATTATATCCATTATTGTGTACGGACGTCTTAAATGCTTAGGACTTTTAGGAAGAGAAGAAGATATAATCATAAAATGGGAAAATATAGAGGTTATAGGAAATGATACTATCCTTGTAAATTATAATCCAAAATGTATCAGAAGGCGAAAAGTTAATTTTTTTGAGCCGTTTTGTAAAGTGTTTAAATAAAAGTACTCAAACCAAAATCATAAAATGGCAAACACTTCCCGCAAGAACAAATAAATGCCACACAGAATGCATATACTTTATTTTTTTACCTATAACGTATATAACAGCTCCTAAAGTATAAAGTATTCCTCCTACTAAAAGCCATATGAGCTGACTTTTCGAAAGTAATTTCATCGCAGATTTTGATATAAATAAAACGCTCCAGCCCATAAAAATATACAGAAACAAGGAGATTTTAGAAAATTTATTAACATCTATCATATTAAGTATCATACCTACTATAGCCGCTACCCATACGGCTGCTAAAACTATATTGCTTTCAAAGCTATTTAAGTATATAGAACAAATAGGAGTGTAAGTACCTGCTATTAGCAAAAAAATAGAGCAGTGATCAAACTTTCTGAGATTACTTTTTAATTTTGAGGTTTTAACCACATGATATAAA
>CAKUXU010000015.1 GCA_934700635.1 uncultured Eubacteriales bacterium
ATACTCTTCATCACGGAGATAAAGTTGCGGTTATAAGATGGAAATACGTTCCTACTGACGGCGATGTTGTGGTTATCAAACATGGAGAAAAATTTGACAAACCTATCATAAAGAGAATTATTGCAACGGAAGGTCAGAGCCTTAAAATAAACTTTAGTGATGGAAGTGTGTATGTAAACGGTGAAAAACTAAATGAAACATACATTAAAGAGCCTATGTGGCTTAGAGGAGATGCAGTTATTCCTGCAGTTATTCCTCAAGGATACTGTTTTGTTATGGGAGATAACAGAAACAATTCTTCAGATAGTAGAACTAAAGTAATAGGACTTATACCATACGAAAATATTATAGGTAAAGCAAAATTCATATTTTACCCATTTGACCGCATAAGAGTTATTGAATAGAATTTCATAATCTGAAAAGGATTGAAACTTTTATGCAAACAACTCGTAAAAAAAACAAGCCGGAATATACTTCTAAAAAATGGAAGTTTAAACTTAAATCCGGCTGTTTTGATTTTTTAGAGTCATTTGTTCAAGCAATTATAATAGTTGTATTCGTTATGAACTTTGTTTTAAGAATAGTTAATGTTAGTGGCGAATCAATGAGGAATACATTACATAATAATGATAAGATTATTATTTCTTGCTGGAAATTTACTCCCCGAAGTGGCGACATTTTGATTATAAAAAGAGGCCAAAAGCTAGACTTTCCTATAATAAAAAGAGTAATTGCTGTTGAAGGTCAAAGACTCAAAATAGACTTTGAAAACGGAAAAGTTGAAGTAGACGGAAATCTTTTGAAAGAAAATTACATAAAAGAAAAAATGTGGCTTAAAGGAGATTTCACAGTACCTGAAATTATTCCTCAAGGCTATTGTTTTGTTATGGGAGACAATAGAAATAATTCTATTGATAGCAGATTTTCTGAAATTGGACTAATACCATATAAAAATATAGTAGGTAAAGCAAGTTTTATAATTTACCCATTTAACAGATTTAAAATAATAAAAAATAATTTGGAAAATCAATAAGTAAAATTTTATATCTAAATTGTTGAAAAGGTAAATTAATTAATAAGTAAGGTGAAAAATGATGAGTAATGAAAATAAAACCAATATAAATTGGTTTCCTGGCCATATGGCTAAAACTAAAAATCAAATTAGAGAAGATTTAAAGCAGGTTGATTTAATTGCCGAAATAGTAGACGCACGGATACCTATTTCAAGCTGTAATATTGATCTTGAATCAATATATGAATCCAAACCTAAAATTATTGTTCTCAATAAATCTGATTTAGTTAAAAAAGAAGATATTATGAAATGGGTTAAATTTTATTCCGAAAGAAATATTCCTTGTGTTTCATTTAGTATGAAAGATCCAAAATGCAAAAAATTTTTTAAAGACAAAGTAAAATCGGTTATGAGAGAAAAATTAGATCGCTGGAAATCAAGAAATGTCGGAGAAAGAAGTATAAGAATTATGATAGTAGGAATCCCGAATGTAGGGAAGTCTGCGTTTATAAATTCTTTTGCAAAAAGTAAAAAAGCCAAAGTTGAAAATAAACCTGGGGTAACAAGAAAAAATCAATGGTTTTCGGTGGGTGAGGGTCTCGAATTTTAAGACACTCCTGGAGTACTTCAACCGAAAATAGAAACAGAAACCGCAGCATATAATTTAGCTTTAACAGGAGCTATTAAAGACTCGATTCTGGATATAGAAGATTTGGCTGTTCTTTTTGCATCAAAAGCAAAAAACAGTTTCCCTCAGGATTTAAAAATAAGATATAAGCTTGAGGATCAAGACTTTGAAAATATGACTTCTTTTGAAATCATAGAATTAATAGGTAAAAAAAGAGGAATGATTATTTCAGGCGGAGAAATCGATACTTTAAGAGTTTCCAAAATGGTAATTGAAGAATTCAGAAGTGGAAAAATAGGTAAAATAATGATTGAAAAGCCGCAAGATTAAGGGGGGTTAATATGGATTGGCTTGCTCACGAAAAGGAGTATTTATCTCAAGGGAAAAAATTTATTTGTGGAGTCGATGAAGCCGGTAGAGGGCTTGCTGGACCTGTTTATGCTGCGGCTGTGATTTTACCTCCGGATGGATTTATAATAGATGAAGATGTTAATGACTCTAAAAAAATATCTGAAAAAAAGAGAAACCGCCTTTATGATGTTATATGCAGTAAAGCTTATAAATTTTCAATTGCATCGGCTTCGGTTGAAGAAATCGACAGTATAAATATTTTAAATGCTACATATTTGGCTATGAAAAGAGCAGTTGAAGGACTTATGATTGACCCTGATATTGTTTTGGTGGACGGTAATATGCTACCTAAATGGAAATATAATTCTAAAGCCATCGTGAAAGGAGACGCTACTTGTTACAGTATAGCTTGTGCTTCTATTTTGGCAAAAGTTTCAAGGGATAGATTTATGATTTCAGAATCCGAAAAATATCCTGAGTATGTGTTTGAAAAACATAAAGGTTACGGCACAAAACTTCATATTGATATGATAAAAAAGTATGGTACTTGTCCGCTTCACAGAAAAACATTTTTAAGGAATATACTCAAATGAATAATTCATCAAAAATTGGAAAAAAAGGTGAACTTTTAACAGGTGAATATCTGAAAAGCCGTGGATTCAAAATAATTTGTTTTAATTATCATAGCAGATATGGAGAAATAGATATAATTTCGGAAAATGATAAATACATTATTTTTGTAGAAGTAAAAACCAGAAAGAATTTTGTTTTTTCAAGAGCAATAGAAGCAGTTGACAAATTTAAAAGAATAAAAATAATTAAGACAGCTTATGATTACATTTCCAAAAATGATGTTTTTAAACAAATTCGTTTTGATGTATCGGAAGTACTATATGAAAAAGAAAAAAATCCAAAAATATTTTATCATGAAAATGTTTTCGATGCGGAGGAATTAAATGCGTTTTTTTGATTTGCATTGCGATACCCTTTACGAGATGGTTACTAAAAATACTGAAATTTATAAAAATAATCTTCATGTTTCAGTTGAAAAATCTGAAAAATATGATCCATACATCGGTTGTTTCGCGGTTTGGATCCCAGATAATCTTAGAAATGAAGAAGCTTTTAATTTTTTTAAAAAATGTCATAGCACTCTTGTTTCTCAGGAAAAATTATATAAAAATAAATTTAAAATATGTAAATCATCTCAAGATTTAAATTTAGCTTTAGATTCTGGAAAAAGCGGAATAATTCTAACTGTGGAAGGCTCTTCCGCAATTGGAGGAAATCTTTCAAATGTTGAGTATTTAAGTCGTTGTGGGGTTAAAATGATGACTATGACTTGGAATGGTCTTTGTGAAGCTGGAAGTGGAGCAGAATGTGAAAAAAATATCGGACTTACAAATTTCGGCAAAAAAATTGTTCATTTAATGAATAAATATGGTATAATAGCTGATGTGTCTCATGCCGGCGAAAAACTTTTTTATGATGTTTTAGAAATTTCTAAAAAACCTGTAGTTGCAAGCCATTCAAATTCTCGTAAAATATGCAATCACAGACGAAATATTTCAGATTCCCAATTTAAATGCATAAAGGAAACAGGTGGACTTGTTGGTATAACTTTTTGCAAAAAATTTTTGAATTCCAGTGATAATAAGGGAATAGAAGATATTTTTAGTCATGTTGAGCATTTTTTGTCACTTGGAGGAGAAAATACACTTGCTTTCGGAAGTGATTTTGACGGTGCCGAAATGCCCGGAGGTATTAATGGGCTTGAATCAATTGAGAATATTTATGAATATTTTTTAGTTAAGAATTACAAAGAGGACTTACTTGATAAAATCTTCTTCTCGAATGCATACCGTTTTATGAATTCGTTCTTTCAGAAAGGAGAATAAATGGCTGTTTTTACTATATCGGATTTGCACCTTTCTCTTAGTTCAAATAAGTCTATGGAAATTTTTGAAGGATGGGAAAATTATGTGCAAAAGCTTAAGAAAAACTGGACTGAAACAGTAACATCTGAGGATACTGTGGTAATTATAGGTGATGTTTCTTGGGCAATGAAAATTGAAGAATCATATGAAGATCTCAAGTTTATAGATGAGTTACCCGGCAAAAAGATAATAATTAAGGGGAATCATGACTTTTGGTGGAACACACTTTCTAAAGTAAAAGATTTTATCGAAAAAAATAATTTTAAAACTATTTCGGTTCTTTATAATACAGCAGCAGAGGTTGACGGAATCTGTATATGCGGTACTAGGGGATGGATGTGCAGATCAGAAACGGATCAAGATAAAAAAGTTTTGTCTCGTGAAGCAGGAAGACTTAGGCGGTCTCTTGAAATTGCAGAGAGTAAAAAATTGACTCCAATTGTGTTTCTTCATTACCCTCCTATTTATAGAAATATAGAATCCGAGGATATTATAAATCTTTTAATTGAAAAAAAAGTTAAAAAATGTTACTATGGTCATATTCATGGCAATGGGGCAATTAAGAAAATTTTTGAAGGTGAATATAAAGGCATAGATTTAAAGCTTGTGTCTTGTGATTACATAAATTTTTGCCCTTTGCTTGTAAAATAAAAATTAATGAAAAGGAAGGATTACTAATGGGATTAAAGTCGTCAAAAAAAGTAGCTGTTAATCGTTATGAATTAGAAATTGAGGTGCCAGCAGAAGAATTTTCAAAAGCAGTTGAAAAATCTTATCTTAAACAAAAAAATAAAATTGTGATTCCAGGATTTAGAAAAGGAAAAGCTCCTAGAAGCTTCATAGAAAAATATTACGGAGAAAAAGTATTTTTTGAGGAAGCAATAAATATTGTTTACGGACCTGCTTTGGAGTCTGCTGCAAAAGAAGCCGGTTTGGAACTTGTGGATGATCAAGTTAAATTTGATGTTGTTAAGCTTGAAAAAGGTGAAAATTTTATTTTTAAAGTAGAAGTAACTGTTATGCCAGAAGTTAGCATTGAAGGTTATAAGTCAATAGAAATTGAAAAGAAATCTGCTCCCAGAGTTACTGTTAAGGATGTAGATCAAAAAATAAAATCAATTCAAGAACAAAATGCACGTCTTGTTGCTGTTGAAGATGGCACAGCTGAAAAAGGTGATGTGGTCACAATAAACTTTAAAGGTTTTGTTGATGGCGAAGCTTTTGAAGGCGGAGAAGCAGAAGATGTTGAAATTGAAATAGGTAAAGGACAATTTATACCGGGATTTGAAGATCAAATAATAGGGCATAAATCAGGTGAGGATTTTGAAATAAAAGTAACATTCCCTAAAGAATATCATGCTCAGAAATTAGCCGGAAAAGAAGCAATTTTTAAATCAAAATTGAGCAAAATTCAGAAAAAAGAATTACCTGCAATTGATGATGAATTTGTAAAAGATGTAAGTGAATTTAATACTTTGGAAGATTATAAAAAAGATTTAAAAGAAAAACTTGTTAAAGAAAACAAACAAAATTTTGAGCATCAAAAAGAAAATGAAATCATGGAAAAATTTTTAGAACTCGTTAAAGCTGATATTCCTGAAGCTTTAATTAAAAATAAATCTTTGGATTTAGCTCGTGATTTCGAGTATAAGCTCAGAACTCAAGGATTAAGCATTAAGGATTATATGAAATATACTGGAACAACAGCAGAAAAATTAATGGAAAGTTTCAGACCTGAAGCAGAAAAATCCGTTAGAATGTCACTTGGACTTGCTGAAGTTTCTAAGCTTGAAAAATTTGAAGTTTCCGATGAGGAAATTGAAAAAGAATATGAAAATCTATCTAAAGTTTATTCCATGAAACCAGAACAAGTTAAGAAATTAGTTTCTTCTGAAAATCTCAAAAATGATATTTTAGTCAGAAAATCTATTGAATGTATAAAGAGTAATGCATCCGAAAAATAATTAATGTATTAAGGAGAGTGTTGATATTATGGGTTTAGTTCCTTATGTTGTAGAGAACACTGGTCGTGGAGAACGTTCTTATGATATATATTCAAGACTTTTAAATGACCGTATTATAATGCTCAACGGAGAAGTAAATTCCGATAGTTCAAATTTGGTAATTGCTCAGCTTCTTTATTTGGAAAGCCAAGATGCATCTAAAGATATAAGCCTTTATATAAACAGTCCTGGCGGCTCTGTAACCGACGGAATGGCTATACATGACACTATGAATTATATTAGATGCAGTGTTTCTACAATTTGTGTTGGACTCGCTGCAAGCATGGGTGCTTTTTTGCTTGCCTCAGGTGAAAAAGGAAAAAGATATTCACTTCCTAATAGTGATATAATGATTCATCAACCAAGCGGTGGCGCAAAAGGTCAAGCAACTGACATTAATATTCATGCTACGCATATTTTAAAAACAAAAGAGAAGCTAAATAGAATGCTTTCGGAAAAAACAGGTCAAAGTTACGAAAAAATTGCAGCGGATACAGAAAGAGATAATTTTATGAGTGCAAAAGAAGCACTTGAATATGGTATAATAGACGAAATTCTTGTTAAAAGATAAGTTTAAGTGAGCTTTGCCACGAGAAATTTGTGGCATTTGCTCACTGCTTAATAAATTGATATTTTTAGTAATTAAAATATTAATTTTGTTTGATTTATAAATTTTCATGAAGATAATAAATTTAGGAATCGGTGGTTTTAAAATATGAGTATGGATAAAGGAAGTAATGACAGAGAACTTTGCTGTTCATTTTGTGGTAAACCTCAAGGAGAAGCAAAAAAATTAGTTGCGGGTCCCGGAGTTTGCATTTGTGATGAGTGCATAGATTTGTGTGTTGATATTTTGGAAGAAGAAGTTCCGGGTTTTAAAAATTCTCGAAATAATTCAGTTTCAAAACCTCAAAATATAAACCAAAATGCTGGTAAAGAAAAAGTGCTACCAAAGCCGAAAGAAATAAAAAAGTATCTTGATGAATATGTTATAGGTCAAGATAGTGCGAAAATAGCTCTTTCGGTGGCGGTTTATAATCACTACAAAAGAATATTTTTCGGAAAAAGCGATGATGTGGAAATAAAAAAGAGTAATGTTCTTATGCTTGGCCCTACAGGTGTAGGTAAAACTCTTCTTGCTCAAACACTTGCTAAAATTTTGGATGTTCCTTTTGCTATTGCAGATGCTACCACTTTAACCGAAGCAGGATATGTCGGAGAAGATGTTGAAAATATACTTTTAAGACTTATTCAAGCGGCAGAATATGATGTTGAAAGAGCTCAACGTGGTATAATTTATGTAGATGAAATAGATAAAATAGCCAGAAAATCAGAAAATGCTTCTATTACTAGAGATGTTAGCGGTGAAGGAGTTCAGCAAGCTTTACTGAAAATTCTTGAAGGAACAGTTTCGTCTGTACCTCCAAAAGGTGGAAGGAAACATCCTCAGCAGGAATTTATACAAATAGATACTTCTAATATTTTATTTATTTGCGGTGGAGCTTTCGAAGGAATTGAAAAAATTATCGAAAAAAGGGTAAATACGTCTTCTCTTGGCTTTGGTGTGGAAATTAAGACTAGAAAAGAACTTGATTCAACCGATTGGATGAGTAAGGTAATTCCTCAAGATTTTGTAAAATATGGACTTATTCCTGAACTTGTCGGAAGATTACCTATTATAACTTCTCTTAAAGGTCTTGACGAAGAAGCTTTAATAAAAGTTCTTTCTGAACCTAAAGATTCACTTGTAAAACAATATAAAAAATTATTTTCGCTTGATAATGTCGAACTGGAATTTAAAGACTCCGCTTTAAGAGCAATTGCTAAAAAAGCTATAGAAAGAAATATTGGTGCAAGGGGTCTTAGATCCATTATGGAAGAAACTTTACAAAATATTATGTTTGAAGTTCCTTCGGATCATACAATTGAAAAAGTGGTTATTGATGAAGATACAATTGAAGGAAAACAAAAACCTGAATTTTTGTACAATGAAAAAAGAAAACCTATTAATATATCTATAAATATTGAGGATTTAAAAAGTAAAAATTCTATAGGTAATTAATAAAAGGATTGAGGTGATTTAAAATAGAGGAGATAATAAAACAATATGATTTAGTTGTTCCTGTGATTTCACTTTGCGAATTTGTAATGTTCCCAAATGTGATTCTACATTTCGATATTAGTAGAGAAAATTCCATTATGGCTGTTGAAGAGTCCTTTAAATCGGGGAGAAAAATATTTTTAGTTACTCAAAAAGATCCAAAAATGTATGATGAAAAAAATGTTTACTCTATGGGAGTTTTAGCAACTGTAAAAGAAATACTCAGGCAAACTGACAATACAATGAGAATTTTAGTTAAAGGTGAATGTAGAGCTCAAGCTATTGAATTTATTGATCAAAATGAAAATTTTCTTAAAGCAAAAATTTTAAAGCTTCACACAGAAGAAATAGAGAAAGATATGCTTGATGAGGCCATTATTCGCAATGCAAGAGAAGTTTTTGCACAGTATTTGTCTCTTTCTTCCACTAAAGTTTCCGGTGAACTAATATTCGATATTACAAACTTTGATGATGCAGGCAAAACAGCAGATTATATTCTTGCAAACATTAGTATTAAATCAAAAATAAAGCAGTCTCTTTTGGAAGAAATGAATCCTATAAGCAGACTCCAAAAGACAGTTTTAATACTTTCAAAAGAAAATGAAATACTTAAATTTAAAAATCAGATAGATTCAAAAATTAAAGTGAGCTTGGAACAATCTCAAAGAGAATATTTATTAAGGGAACAAATGAGAGCTATTTCTCAGGAACTTGGCGAAGATGAAGACCCTTTAAGTGAAGCAGAAGAGTTTAAAAGCAAAATTGAAAGCTTTAATTTACCAAATGATACTCGAGAAAAACTTTTAAAAGAATGCAAGAGCTTTTCTAGAATTCCTTCAGTTTCTCCCGAAGCTGCTATTTCAAGAAATTATTTGGAATTTTGTTGTTCTTTACCTTGGAATAAATCGAGTAGAGAAACAATTAATTTAGACAAATCTCAAAAAATTCTTGACTCTGCTCATTATGGTCTTGATGAAGTAAAGCAAAGAATAATGGAATTTTTATCGGTTAAAAAGCTCGCACCAAGTATGAAAGGTCAAATAATTTGTTTTTCAGGACCTCCTGGTGTTGGAAAAACTTCGATTGTTAAATCACTTGCTAAAGCTTTAAATAGGAAGTATATTAGAATATCCCTCGGAGGAGTTAATGATGAAAGCGAAATCAGAGGTCATAGAAAAACTTATATAGGAGCTATGCCCGGACGTATTTTATCGTCTATAAATCAGGTTAAAGTTAATAATCCTATAATACTTTTAGATGAAGTAGACAAGCTTTCTAAAGATTATAAAGGAGACCCAGCGTCCGCACTTTTGGAACTTTTGGATCCAGAGCAAAATTCTGAATTCCATGACAGGTATTTAGATGTTCCTTTTGATTTGAGTAAAGTAATGTTTATAGCAACAGCAAATGATAAAAACTTAATTCCAAGACCTCTTTATGACCGCATGGAAATAATAGATCTTTACAGCTACACTTATGAAGAAAAATTTCAAATAGCGGTTAATCATTTGATATCTAAACAGCTCAAAAAACATGGTCTTAATAATAAAAACTTTTCTATAACAGATGAAGCTATTAAAAAACTTATAGAATGTTACACTAGAGAAGCAGGAGTTCGTGAACTTGAAAGACAAATTTCTTCTTTAATGAGGAAAACTGCAAAAAGCATAGTAGAAGGAAAAGTTAAGTCAGTTTGCATTGATGAAATTAAACTCACAGAAATGCTTGGACCTGAAAAGTTTAAAATCGAAAAACGAAGTAAAGAAAACGAAATCGGTGTTGTTAATGGTTTAGCTTGGACTTCGGTCGGAGGAGAAACTATGCCGATAGAAGTTGCTTTAATGAAGGGAAAAGGAAAAGTTCAAGTTACGGGATTGCTTGGTGACGTTATGAAAGAGTCAGCTCAAATAGCTGTTAGTTACATACGAAGTAATTCTGAAAAGCTTGGAATTGGTTCTGATTTCTATAAAAATTTTGATATTCATATTCATGCCCCTGAAGGAGCTGTTCCGAAAGATGGTCCATCTGCAGGTGTAAGTATGGCAACAGCACTTGTGTCTGCTCTCAGTAAAAAACCTGTTTTGTCTGATGTAGCAATGACTGGAGAAATCAGTCTTAAAGGGAAAGTTTTGCCAATTGGTGGGCTTAGAGAAAAAACAATGGCAGCGTATAAAAAAGGAATAAAAACTGTTATTATTCCTTCTGGTAATGAAAATGATATTCAAAAAATAGACGAAAACGTGAAAAAATCTCTTAAATTTGTTATGGCAGATAATTTAGACACTGTCTTTAAAAATGCTCTTGCTACACCACTTGAACCAAGGAATGTTGAAAATGATAAATTTTAATAATGCTAAATTTTTAGGCTCAATAGGTAATTTAAACCAGCTTAAAAAGGATAATTTGCCGGAAATAGTTTTTTCCGGTCGTTCTAATGTTGGAAAGTCTTCGCTTATAAACAAAGTTTTAAATAGAAAATCTTTAGCAAGAGTAAGTAGCCAACCTGGTAAAACTATAAATATAAATCTATATGATTTGGTAAAAGCAAGATTTGTCGATTTGCCTGGGTACGGATATGCAAAAGTTTCATTTGAAGAAAAAAAACGTTGGTCGAAACTGATAGAAGGATATTTTGAAAATAATTCTAATATAGCTCTTGTTGTTCAAATAATTGATATGAGACATCCTCCTTCTGTGCTGGATATTCAAATGATGGAGTTTTTAAAAAATAAGGGGTACAATTTCGTAATTGTAGCCTCAAAAAGCGATAAATTAAGAAAAACTGCAAAAGCAGAAAGAGAAAGCCTTATGAAAACAGAGCTTAAAGATTTTGAAGATATCGAAAAAATAATTTTTTCCTCTCTAAATGGTGAGGGAGTTGAAAAATTAAAAGGACTTATTTGTAAATATTGCGAAGATTGGAGAAAATGAAATAATGTGTGAGACTATGGATAAAAATTATAATCCAAAGGAAGTGGAAGACAAGCTTTATAAATATTGGGAAGAAAGCGGATTTTTTAAATCTGAAATTGATAAAAATAAAAAACCGTATACTGTTGTTATGCCACCTCCTAATATTACCGGTAAATTACATATGGGTCATGCTCTTGACCAAACTATGCAGGATGTTCTTATAAGATTTAAAAGAATGCAAGGGTACTCCACTATGTGGGTCCCAGGTACAGATCATGCATCGATTGCAACAGAAGCTAAAATAGTGGAGCAATTAAAAAAAGAAGGTCTTTCTAAAGAGCAAATAGGAAGAGAAGAATTTTTAAAACGTGCCTGGAAATGGAAAGAAACTTATGGAGGAAACATAAAAAATCAGCTTAGAAAATTAGGTATTTCTTGTGATTGGTC
Source organism: uncultured Eubacteriales bacterium (assembly GCA_934700635.1). Taxonomy (GTDB): domain Bacteria; phylum Bacillota; class Clostridia; order Oscillospirales; family Acutalibacteraceae; genus UMGS1491. Next base: position 11,393 of record CAKUXU010000015.1, read on the forward strand.
AAGAGAAAGATTTACTTTAGATGAAGGTTGCTCTAAAGCTGTTAAAGAATTTTTTATTCGTCTTTATGAAAAAGGTCTTATTTATCGTGGAGAGAAAATAATAAATTGGTGTCCTTACTGTAAAACTTCAATTTCTGATTCCGAGGTTGAGTTTAAAGAGCAAGACAGTCATTTTTGGTATCTTAAATATTATCTTGAAGGAAGCAATGAATATCTTGAGGTTGCAACCACCAGACCAGAAACAATTTTTGGAGATGTTGCGATTGCTGTTAATCCCTCGGATGAAAGATATAAAAAATTTATAGGAAAAAATGTTATTATTCCGATAGTCGGAAGAATTATTCCTATTGTGGCAGATGATTACGTAGACAAAGAACTTGGAACTGGAGTTTTGAAAATAACTCCTGCTCATGATCCAAACGATTTTGAAATAGGACTAAGACATAATCTTCCTGTTATAAAAGTTATGGATGAAAATGCGTGCATGAATGAAAAAACAGGAAAATATAAAGGCCTTGAAAGATTTGAGGCTAGAAAATCAGTTTCTAAAGAGCTTGAAGACTTGAATCTTCTTTCAAAAACAGAAGATATAAAACATAGTGTCGGTACTTGCTATAGATGCTCTCATACCGTTGAGCCTTCAGTTTCAAAACAGTGGTTTGTTAAAATGAAGCCACTAGCCGAGATGGCTATAAAATGTGTTAAAAATAAAGAAACTGTTTTTATTCCCGAAAGGTTTGAAAAAATTTATTATCATTGGCTTGAAAATATAAAAGATTGGTGTATTTCAAGACAACTTTGGTGGGGCCATAGAATACCTATTTGGTATTGTAAAGATTGTGGAGAGGTTATAGTTTCAAAAGAGGAAAACATAAAGAAATGTCACAAATGCTCTTCTGAAAATTTGGAAACCGAAACAGATACTTTGGATACCTGGTTTTCGTCAGGGCTTTGGCCATTTTCATATTTAGGATGGCCCGAAGAAACTCCAGAATATAAGTATTTTTTCCCTACTAATACTCTTGTTACTGGTCATGATTTAGTATTTTTTTGGATAATAAGAATGATAGTTTCTTCTCTTGCAATGACTGGTAAAGCTCCATTTGAAAAAATTTTAATTCATGGACTCATTAGAGACAAGAACGGACTTAAAATGTCTAAATCACTTGGTAATGGAATTGACCCACTTGAAATAATAGACATGTACGGAGCTGATGCTTTAAGGTTTTCTTTAATGCTTGGAAATACTCCAGGAAATGATTTAAGATTTTTTATTGAAAAAGTAGAATCAAGTAGAAACTTTGCAAATAAAATATGGAATGCAGCAAGATATATTCATATGAAAGCAACTGATACTAAAAAGCCCGAAACTTTTGATATTTCAGATAAATGGATTATAAGCAGATTAAATAAAGTAATAAATGAAGTAGTTACAGCTTTTGATAAGTTGGATTTAGGTCTTGCAGCACAAAAAATATATGATTTCACTTGGAATGAATTTTGTGATTGGTATATAGAGTTTTCAAAGCTTTCTTCTAAAGGTTATGTTTTACTTTATGTAATGGAAAATATTTTGAAATTAATTCATCCTTTTATGCCTTTCCTTACAGAAAAAATCTGGGAATCTTTTTCGTTTTCCGATAAATCTTTGATGATTTCCGAGTATCCGAAATATGATGTTTCTAAAATAGATGAAGAAGCAGAAAAAAATGTTGAAATTTTAATGACGGTTATTAAATCCATAAGAAATATGCGCCGTGAGATGAATGTGGCTCAAAATAAAAGACCTATTGTCTATATAGAAACCTCAGATGAAAATATTTTAAATATTTTAAATCAAAATAGAGAAATAATTTCTAAACTTTCATTTTCAAAAGAAATAGAAGTTTCCGATTCTTTTGATATTCCAAAATGTGCAAGTGCAGTTAATGAGTATTCTAAGGTTTATATTCCTATGAATCAACTTATAGATGTACATGCTGAAATTTCAAGATTAAAAAAAGAACTTGATGAAACAAAAATTCAGCTCGAAAGAGTAAACACCAGATTAAATGATCAAAATTTTACATCTAAAGCCCCTCAAAAAGTTATTGACGGATCAAAAGATATGGCTGCTAAGCTTGAAAGTAAAATAGAAAAACTTATTCAAAGTATAAATGAATTTTCACTCGACTGAATTCTACAGATTAATTAATTCAAAACCTTTATCCTAGTAAGTGGTAAAGGTTTTATTTTTTAAAAATTTTATCTTAAGGAGGAAATTTTAAAGTTTAAGAATTTGAAGAATACAAGGAGGTACATATGGGTGTTAAAGTATCATTTTCCGGCGGTATTATGATAGCAGCTATTGAAGGAGATATAGATCATCACACCGCAAAGGATATTCGAGAAGGTATAGATCATTTAGTTAATGAAAAAAAGCCAAGTGTTTTAAAACTTGACTTTGGTGGTGTCTCTATTATGGATAGTTCTGGTATAGGGCTTATTATGGGAAGGTATAAAGTTGTAAATTCGTATGGAGGAAAATTAAAAGTTATAAATGTTCCAAAAAGACTTGAAAGAATAATAAAACTTTCAGGTTTGGAAGTTCTTAAAGTATTTGAAAGCGAGGGAATTTAATGCAAGAAGTAATAAATGAAATGAATTTGAATTTTTTAAGTAGGTCATGTAATGAAGGATTTGCAAGAACTACGATAGCATCTTTTGTTTCTCAGCTTGACCCGACTATAGATGAACTTGCTGATATAAAAACAGCAGTTTCCGAAGCGGTTACTAACTCAATAGTTCATGGATATAAATCCGGAATAGGTAAAATATATATTTCTTCCAAGATTTATGATGGAGGAAAAATAATTATAAAAATTAAAGACAAAGGTTGCGGCATAGAAAATGTACCGCAAGCAATGGAGCCGCTT
>CAKUXU010000016.1 GCA_934700635.1 uncultured Eubacteriales bacterium
GTATATAGACGTTGACAAGATATCTATTGTAGATAATAAGATTATTTATGAAAGCCCTGTTAAATGGACTGAACTTACTATTGGTGTGGTTGAAAATAAAGAAAAATATCATTCTTTCAATCCGAGCATTACAATTGCTAATTCTGGAGTTTTGAGTCTTGAAGAAAAGTTCCAAGGAGGAACCGGCGTAAATATTACTCCTCCGCCGAGTTACATAATAAATGAAGAACTTATTAAAAAACTTAAACTTTATATGGAAAAGCTTTGTGAAAAAATCCATGTGAAAGATTATTGCAGAATTGATGTTTTTGTTAATAATCTTAAAAATGAAATTATAGTTATAGAAGTTAATACTTTACCAGCAATGACTTCTTCAACAGTTATTTTTCAACAAGCAGGTAAAGAAAATCCTCCGATTAGTCCTTTAAAATTGATCGAAAATATAATTTCTAATAGTGAAAAATAATTTTTGTTTATAATTCAAAAAATAAGAGGTAATGAAATTAATGAAAACGTTAACTTTAAGAGAAATTGCAAATGCTATTGAATCAAAATCAGAAAATATTTGTGATGAAAAAGTTTTTGGTGTAAGTACAGATACAAGAACTTTAAAGAAAGGTGATATATATTTTGCTTTAAAAGGTGAAAGATTTGATGGCCATGATTTTATTTCTGTAGCCGAAAAAAAAGGAGCTGTAGCTTTGGTATGCAGCGAAAATGTGGAGTCTAATTTACCTGTTTTAAAAGTTCCCTCTGTGTTAAAAGCTTTGCAAAAACTTGCTTCTTATTATAGAAAGCTTCTAAACGTAAAAATAATTGCAGTTACAGGAAGCGTTGGAAAAACAACAACTAAAAATATTATAGCTGAAGTTCTTTCTTCAAAGTATAAAGTGTTTTCTACAGACAAAAATTTTAATAATGAAATAGGACTTCCAAAAAGTATTTTAAGTCTTGATGAGACCTATGAATTTGCGGTTCTTGAAATTGGTATGAACCACTCGGGAGAAATAAAAACACTTTCTAAAATTTCTTGTCCTGACATTGCAGTCATAACTAATATAGGCAAAGCTCATATAGGAAATTTAGGGTCAGAAGAAAATATACTAAATGCTAAGCTTGAAATTTTAGAAGGTTTAAAACCTGGTGGTATGCTGATTTTAAATTCAGATGATAAATTTCTGAAAAATGTAAAAAACGAAAATTTTAAAACTTCTTTTGTAGGCTTAGATTCTTCAAATAAACCGGATTTATATGTTTCAAATATTAGATTTCAGCAGACTTTTACTTGCTTTGATTTGAACTTCAAAAATAAAAGTTTTAGTGTTAAGCTTTCTTCAATAGAAAATCATAATATTTCTAATGCTTTATTTGCTGCGTTTGTAGGTCTCAATTTAGGAATTTCAGAAGAAGATATTTCTCAGTCTTTTGAAAATTACAGTCCTTCTCCTATGAGATCTGAAATTTCATGGGTAGGCGGAATAACAATAATAAAGGATTATTACAACTCGAGTCCTGATTCAGCAGTTGTTGCTATAGAAAATCTATCAAATTATAAATCGTGTGGAAAGAAAATAGCTATTTTGGGAGAAATATTTGAGCTTGGAAATTTTAGTGCCGAAGAACATTTTAAGCTTGCCGAAATTTGTTGTAAAAAACAAATTGATCATGTATTTTTTATAGGAGATGATTTTCAATCTTTTAAAAGAGGAATGGCTAAACATTCGGACTGTTTTAAAATAGATGATAGAAAACTTTTTATTGATTCTTTGAAAAATTATATTGACAGTAAAAAATTAAACCCCGGAGATACTATTTTAATAAAAGGCTCTAGAAATATGAAAATGGAAGAGATATATGAATTTTTGAAAAGATATCTCACGGGTGGAGAATATAGTTCATTTTCCTCAAGTACGACTAAACTTTATGTTGATGTGAATGCTATTAAATACAATTTTGCCCAGATAAAACATTATGCTGGGAAAAATGTTGAAGTCATGCCAATGGTTAAAGCAAATGCTTATGGTGTTGGAAGCGATATAATATCGAATTTATTTCATAATTGCAAATATTTAGCGGTTGCCGACATACAAGAAGCAAAAACCATTAGAAAGACCTTACCAAAAACCAATTTAATTATAATATATCAACCTAGCTATGATGATATATATGAAATAGTAGAGAATGATTGTATTCCAGCAGTTTCGGATTTAGAGTTTGCTAAAAAATTAAATGAAGAATCAATAAATCAAAATAAAATAACACGTGTACATGTTGAAATAGATACGGGTCATGCAAGACTTGGAATTAATCTTAAAGATACAGAAAATTTTGCTAAAATGATTTCAAAATTTAAAAACATTGAAGTTGAAGGACTCTTTATGCATTATGCTTGTGCAGACACACCTGAAGATTCTGATTTGGAATTTACAAAACTTCAAACAGAAAGGTTTTGTAAGGGTATAGATTTATTTGAAAATATATACGGAAAAGTAAAATATAAACACGCGTGCGCAAGTCCTGGAATGTTTAACAGTAATGCAAAGCTTTTTAATATGGTAAGGCCTGGATATATTTTTTACGGGTATTATCCATGCGATTGCAAAATTAATTTAAAGCCAGCACTTAAATTTACTTCAAAAATTTTACAAATCAGAGAGGTAGATGCTGGTACTCCTATAAGTTATAACAGAAGATATACTACAAATCGTAAAAGTAAAATAGCCACTGTAGCGATAGGGTATTCAGATGGTATATTTAGATCCCTTTATAAATCAGGATCCTTTGTAGTTAATGGTCAAAAGGCACCTATTGTCGGAACCATTTGTATGGATTTAACAATGATTGATATAACGGATATTATAGGAAAAGTTAATATAGGAGATGAAGTTTGTATTTTTGACAACGTAAATGTTACAGTAGATGAAATGGCAGAAAGTTGCGGAACAATAGGTTATGAAATAATTTCAAGAATAGCGGAAAAGGCTGAACGTATAGAAATATTTTAAGGTTTAAAAATTCACCCACCAAAGCAGTGGGTGATTATTTAATTTTATTTATCGTATTTTTCTTTTATTTTTTTAATTATCTCTTCTGTATGCATTCCTCTGGAACCTTTTACAAGAATTTTATCATTTGAAGAAATAATTTCTTCAAGTTTTTGAGTTGCCTGATTATTATCATCAAAATTGAAAGTTACTATATTTTGATTTACAAGTTTTGCTCCTTGAGACAAAAATTTAGAATAAATTCCTATGGTTATGAGTATATCCACTTTTTCCATAGCAATATATCTTCCAGTTTCAAAATGAATCTCTTTAGAGCGATTTCCCAACTCAAGCATATCTGCAATCACTACTATGTTTTTTCCTGTACTTGGTAAGCTTTTAAGTATACTAACTGAACTTTTAACTGAATCGGGGCTTGCATTATAAGAATCGTCTATTAAGATTAAATCTCCGAGTTTTGAAATTTGCTGGCGCATTTGTATATTTTTAAAATTTAGGAGTCCTTTTTTTATATCGTCAATGTGAACACCCATGTCCATGGCAACAGAAATAGCTGCAAGTGCATTATAAACATTATGCATTCCCAAACATGGAATAGTTATATTTTCTTTTAATGTAGGAGTACATAAAACAAAACTGGTCGAACTTTGATTTGAAAATATATCTTCACATCTGTATTTATATACTCCATTTATTCCGAATTTTACGATTTCAGCTTCACTTGAGATTTTTGCAAGCAGTGGAGAATCACCATTTAAATAGAGTTTTTTATTTTTTCCTTTTACTATTTTGGATTTTTCACTACAAGTTACTTCCATAGATTCAAAATTTTCTATATGAGAAAGACCTATATTTGTAATGATTCCTATATCAGGATCGGCTATTTCTTGCAGCCTGTCCATTTCCCCGATTTTGCTTATACCCATTTCTATTACTGCAATTTGATGAGTTCTGTCAAGATTAAAAAGAGTTAACGGTAGACCTATTTGACCATTGTAGTTTCCACTTGTTTTTAAAACTTTTAAATTTGATCCGATTGCAGAAGAAATCATTTCTTTTGTTGTTGTTTTTCCAACGCTTCCTGTAACTCCTATAATGGGAATCTGAAATTTTTTTCTGTAGTATTTGGCTAAGTCTTGAAGAGCTTTTATGCTGGATTCAACTTTTATAAGCGATCCGTTTATTTTTTCATTTAAATCTTTTTCTGTAAATGATAAAGTAGCTCCATTTTCGAAAGCATTTGCAATAAAACTATGACCGTCGGTATTTTCTCCTTTAATAGGAACGAATAAACATCCTGGAGTTACTTTCCTTGAGTCTATGCATACTGAATCTATGGTTTGATTTGTATTTCCAGAAATGAGTACACCGTCAGTTGCATCAAGTATTTCCTTTATGCTTATTTTTTCCATAATATTCCTCGATTCATATTTTAATTTTTTTATAGTTTATTTCTTTTAGTATATCTTTTATTACTTCCCGTTCATCAAAAGGATATTTGACACCTTTAATTTCTTGATAATATTAATGACCTTTTCCAGCAAGAATTATAACGTCGCCTTCTAAAGCGTTTTCAATACAAAATCTAATAGCTTTTTTCCTGTCTGGTATAATAGTATATTTTCCTTTTGTTTTTTTTATTCCTGATTCTATATCATTTATAATTTCAAGTGGATCTTCAAATCTTGGGTTGTCACTTGTTATAACTGAAAAATCAGAAAATTTTCCACATACTTCACCCATTTCGTATCTGCGAATTTTAGGACGATTTCCTCCTGCACCGAAAAGTGTAACTATTCTTTTGGGATTATATTTTTTAAGTGTTTGTAAAATATTTTCCATGCTTACTGCATTATGGGCATAATCTATGAACAAGGAATATTTACTGTTTTTTATAACTGGCTCGAATCTTCCTTTTACGGTTGTGGATTTAATACCTGATATTATGTTTTCGCTTGACATACCAAGTAAGTCGCAAGTTGCACAAGCTGCGAGGGAATTGTAGACATTGAATTCACCAGGTATTGAAATCGAAATTTTTTCTATATAGAGGTTTCCTGTTAATTTAAATGATGTTCCGATATATCCATTTTCATTTATTAATTTTATAGAAGTTGCGTTATAATCAGAACTTTTAACTATTCCGAAAGTTTTAATTTCACATGTATGATTTTTTATTATTTCTCTATAATCTTCATCATCTTTATTTATAATGCCAATTCGACATTTTCTAAAAAGTAAACTTTTTGCTTCAATATATTCTTTATAGTCTTTGTGTTCATCTTTTCCTATATGGTCACTTGAAATATTTGTAAATACTCCTATATCGAATATTATGTTATCAAGTCTGTTTCTTATAAGTCCTATTGAAGAAGCTTCGATAATAGCATATTTGCATCCTTCGTCAACCATTTTTCTAAAATATTTTTGTACATCATAGGATTCAGGTGTAGTATTATTCAGTGCGGTTACTTTTCCGTCTAAAATTACACCTATTGTTCCTATTACCCCCACTTTAAATCCACTTGATTCCAAAATAGATTTTATCATAAATGAAGTAGTGGTTTTACCTTTTGTTCCTGTTATTGCAATTGTTTTGAGCTCTTTTGAAGGATGTTTAAAAAAATTAGCGGACATGTATGAAAGTGCTTTTCTCGTATTTTCAACCTTTATCACAGTCACTCCTGCAATCGGAGTATCTTCTTCGACTACAACAGCTTTTGCTCCAAGCTCGATTGCCTGAGGAATAAAATCATGACCATTTGAATTTACACCTTTTAAACATACGAATATGCAATCTTTTTTTACTTTCCTTGAATCATAAATTATATCTGAGATTTCTATGTCTGTGTTTCCGGAAATATTTGTTATTTTTAAGTTTTCAATAATTTTATTTAAGTTCATAATTTCTCCCTTTCGGAATAGTAGTAATTATATAAGTCCTTATAGTAAATTATACTTAAGTATATTTATTTCTGCAAGTGTAGTAAAAATTTAGCGGTTATCTGTTTGTTTTTATAAGTATAAGAGTTATTAGCTCTGAAAGCACTGTTTTTGGATCAATGTTTGTTGATTTCAATTTTTCATCTGCTTGGATAAAATAAAAGATTATTTCTTCAATTTCTTTTAAGCTTAAATTTGATGATGATTTTACAGCGTTTTTGATTCTGAATTCTTTCTTTTTATAATCAAAAATCTTGAGAAGCTTTTCCGGTGACTCTCTGTTTTCTAAAAAAAGCTTAACTCTGTACATGTCAGTATATTCTCCTAAAATAGCATTTAGAATATAAAGAGGTTCTTCTCCTTGAGAAAGTAAAGAAGAAAGTATATCAAAACATTTTTTAGCATTTTTTAAGTACAGTGCTTTTGGAAGTTCATACACATTTACCTTTTGTTTTGATTTCCAAATAATTTCAAGTGAACTTTCTTTTATAGTGTTTCCTTTTTCGAATTCACATATTTTTTTGACTTCATTTTGTATTTCATGAATTTGGTATCCTTTACACATTTCAAGAATTTTTTTAACTTCGGTTTTTTCAATTGTTTTTCCATGATCTCTTCTGACCCAAGCTACTATTTGTCTCTCGATTGGGAAATCTTTTAAAGACAAATTAGAAAAAATGCCTATATCTTTTGTAAGATCTTGGATTTTTGAAAGTTTTAAATTGTTTTTCGTACCCATAGTACTTGAGATGTTAATAATAATCACTACAGCAAATTCCGGAATATCTTTAAGAAGTTCTAGAAAAATTTTTATATCGTCATTGTTTATTTCTTCCCACGATAAATTTTTAAGTATTATACATTTTCTTGTATTTGTAATAGGGAAAGTATTAAGTGAAGTTTCAAAGCTTTCGTTTGAAAAATTTTCTTCATTTAAAACAACGTAGTCAAAAGCAGTGTAGTTTTCCCCTAAAGTACTTAGAATTATTCTGTTTTCAAAATATTTTACTAAATTGGGTTCGCCGCATAAAAAATACAAATTTTTAAGATTTTGATTATCGAGACTGTTTTTTAATTGATTATAATTCATTTCAGACATACTTTATTGAAACCTCCGAATTAAATATTTATTATTCTCATTTATATCTATATAAACATTGCTTCCAAAAGACGCTTGAAATGTCTTTATATTGGTGTTTGCAAGTTTAGCTTCAAATATTTCGGATGCTTCGTTTTGAGCTGAAATTATAAAATTTTTAGTGTTTATTTCTTGATAGTTAATGGGTAAACATGAGGCAATAAAGAAATCACATTCTTTGTAGTTTTTAGGTAATTTTTGAGCGTCTCCTCCGTCTAAACATATTATAAATTTGGTGTCTAAAATGTTAATCATCGCAAATAGATGATCATCTTCTGATTTTATGGTCTCTATTTCTATATTGCTCCAAAGCTTAGAAGAAAATGTATTATTAAAATAAAATGTATTTGGCCTGTTTTTTAAATCAGAGCTTCTAGGTATTAAAATATTTTCTGGGTTATAATTTGAAATAACTTCGTTTATATTTTTACTGCTTTCAGCGTCTGAAAGTATGGCTAGATAATCCTTTTTAAAAAGTGATTGACGGAAAGTATATTCATTAAAAGGAGAATATTCTAAACTGTTTTCATAGTATACTACAGCAGCTTGCTTAAATCCTCTTGAAATCACTATAGCCGAACCTTTATAACAATTGATAATCGCAACACGGGTTACGTTGTAATTGAAGGCTAAATAAGACAAAAAGCCTGAAAATAAAATTACAACAGAGACAGAAAGAGAAAGCTTTAACGCCTTTGTGTAATTTTTAAGCATTAAGCTTATCGACAAAAGTATAATTATAAATGAAATCGAAAGTTTCACATAGCCGTAATTAAGAGATATCATGGCAAATGGAATTTTAGCTAAAATTTCAGATATAAAAATTATTAGCTTAGTTGTAATGCCGCATACATATCCTACGGGCATGGTTAGCATATTCGGTATAGAAAAAAGTTTAAGAAATTGGAAAATTGTTATTGAATTTAATAAAATGGTACTAAGAGGAATAAATATCAAGTTCGAAATTACAAATAATAATGAAAATTTTTTATAAAACCACGCAGCCATTGGAAAAGAAAAAATGCTGACTGAAATACTGACAGACATAGATGAAAGTAAATAATTTAAGAATTTGTTTTTACTTTTTTCTCCTATTTTTGAAGTCAAATAATAGTATATTTTTTCTCTTAAAGTAAGTATTCCCAGTGATGCAAGAACACTCATCCACAGAGAAATGTCCAAAGCTGCTCCCGGACTGCTTAAGCATATTAATAGTACTGAAAAACCTAAATTGTTGAGAGAATCGGATTTTCTAAAAAAAACAGTTCCTAAGCTACATATTATAAACATTATTCCCGATCTCATTACAGATGGCGAAAATCCTGTAAGTGCCATAAATAAAATTATTAGTAATGACGATAAAATTGCTGAGATTCTTTTATTAATTCTAAGTCTTTCTAAAATGAACAATAAAAAACTGGATAAAATTGATATATGTATTCCGGAAGTTGCTATTAAATGATAAATACCTATTCTATCGAAATTATTTTTTACGTCTAATGGGAAATTATGCTTTTCTCCTAAAAAAAATCCATTCATTACATTTGCGAGCTTTTCAGAGAAAACACTTCGTGGTATAGAAAGCATTCTTTTTCTTAAATCAAAGATGATTTTATTTATACTAAAATTATCCGAGGTAGGTTCTACTTCATACGGTAAAAAACTTATTGCCGAGCCAAGAATATATACGTTTTTGGACTTATAATATTGAATCCAATCGAAGGAATCACTGTTTTCTGGTAGGTGAAACCAAACATGACCGACAAATGTATCTAAATGATTTAACTCAAGAGGTGATACGGAATAAACTTTGGTTTTAAAAGGTTTTACTTCTTCGCCGTTTAAAGACTTGATTTTTAGATCGTAATGGTAAGTGTTATTTTTTTTATATGGCAAATCTATAACTTCACCGGAGACCAAAAAATCTTTTTTATCGAGTGCTTGAACAGGTAGTATATTTGATTTGTAGTTTAAAAAATTTATAAGTACCGCAACAGAACAGGTTATTAAAGAAACAGAAACAGTTTTAAATTTTTTTGTAAAAATCAGAATTACTCCAACAAGAAAAGCTCCACCTGAAATATATGGATAAAAACTTTCAGGTAGATACGAAGAAACAAACATTGAAATAAAATAAGAGAAACCTAATAAACAAAAAAATCTTTTCATGAAACTTTTAACCGTCCAAAAAAATAAAAACTCTTAAAGCTGAGTTTTTATTTTAAATTTGAGAAAACAGAAGATCTATTAACCCGGAGGCCATGCAAGCTTTCTTCCTGATAAAATATGAAAGTGTAAATGATTTACTGTTTGACCGGAATTTTTTCCGCAGTTACATACTAATCTGAAATCATTTCCGATTCCCAAATCTGACTTAAGCTCAGAAATTTTAGTGAATATATGAGAAATTATTTCCGAATGTTCTTTTCGAACTTCGGCAAGTGAAGATATATGAGTTCTTGGAATAGCCAAAAGATGTATCGGTGCTTGAGGATCTAAATCTTTGAAAATAATCATCTCATCATCTTCATATAATTTAGAAGATTTTATTTCCCCGTTTGCAATTTTACAAAATATGCAGTCCATATTATTATAAACCTCCATTTTTTACCATTTGAGTGTAAATTATATCTTAATAAGTGATTTTATTCTAATAGTACTTATGAAATTTGTCAAACTTTAAACATACAAGGATAAATTATTGATTTTATATCTTATTTTTGATAAAATAAGGTTAATAGGTTTTAATTTAGAACTTCAAAGTGTCGCTGAAATAAAAAAATTCGGTGTGTACATATTTAGAGCCTAAATTTTTATTAGGTGATCTTCTTTAATTTTGTTAATTATGACCTAAAATTATTTTTTAAAAAGGAGTGATTCATAGATGAATAAAACTAAAAGCTTAAGTGATTATGCTCGAGGTCTTAAAGATGGTATTCCAATAGGAATTGGTTATATTCCGTTCTCTATGGCATGTGGTATAGCTGCAAGCAAAGCAGGTATTCACTTTTGGATTTCGCAGTTGTTAGCGTTGGTGATTTACAGCGGATCTGGTCAAGCAACCGCTATAAAACTTTTTGAAAGCGGCGAAACTTCAATTTTAATGTATGCTTTAACATTGTTTGTAATGAATTGTAGATATATGCTTTTTTCTATATCTCTTTCTCAAAGACTTGATCCGTCAATGAGTATGTTACAAAAAATTATTGTAGGATCTTTAAATACTGATGAGGTGTTTGCCGTAGCAGTTAGGGAAAAGGGGTACATAACATCAAAATATTTCCTTGGAGTCGCAACTATCCCTTATATTTGTTTTGCTCTCGGTAATGTTTTGGGTTCCTGTGCAAATGATTTATTACCTCATTCGGTAAGCTCTGCACTTGGAATTATGCTTTTTGCGATGTTTATAGCTCTTATAGTACCTGCAGCGAAAGAGTCAAAGCCTGTATTGAATGTAGTTTTAATAGCATTTGTACTTAGCGTGATTTTAGAGTGTATTCCTGTGATCACGAAACATTTATCTTCCAGTTGGATAATAATTATATGTGCAATTGTGACTTCTTTAATTGGTGCATGGCTTTTCCCGGTTTCAGAAGAAAAGGAAGGTGCATAGTATGGATAACACCAAAATGATTTATGTTGCGCTTGTTTTAGGTGCAGTTGTGCTTTCTATTAAATTATTACCTTTAATATTTTTGAAACATAAGATAAAAAATAGATTTTTAAATTCTTTTTTAGCGTACATACCTTACGCAGTTCTTACTTCAATGACATTCCCTGAAATATTCCATTCTACTTCAAGTATAGTTTCGGCTTCTTTCGGTGCTGTAGCTGCAATAATTCTTTCATATTTCGGACAAAGTTTAGTTGTTGTTACTCTTTCTTCGTCTGCGGTCGTTTTTATTGTAGAGCAGCTTATGAAGCTTATTGGATAAATAGAAAGTATAAAGCTTTAAAGTTCAGAAGCCACTGATTTGCAATTTCAGTGGTTTCGTGTATTTTTAATATTGATAGATTTTATTAAAATAATTTTTAGATAAGTATTGATAACATTTGACTTTATGTTATAATAAAAGTATAAAGAACAGTTTTTAAAAAACTAATGTTTTGATTATAAATCAGTAAGGAGATAGTATATCGTGACTGATAGTAAAATTCACAAATTAAATAAATTTCAGGAGATGTTTTTCCCGGTTTATAGGTATGAACTTAAAAAATTTATACCAATGAGTCTTCTTATGTTTGGAGTTGTTTTTATTTATCATTTGGTGAGGAATTTGAAAGATAATTTTATTCATTATAATTCTCACCTCTGGATAGGCGCAAGACCTGAGGAAACTGCCAGTTTGGTCAGTGCACTTAAATTTTGGTATGTCTTACCGTGTGCAGTTTTAACAGTTACTGTTTTTACTGCACTTATGAATAAGTTTGGTATAACAAAATCATTCTACATAACTATTTCTTCATTTATGGCTTTTTATTTTATTTATGGATTTGTACTTTATCCCAATTTAGATTATTTAATTTTATCTGAAGAAAGCATAACTTCAATTACGTCTAATGTACCAACATTTTTTAGAGCATTTATTACATGCTTAGCGAATTGGCCGCTAACTATTTTCTATATAATCTCCGAACTATGGGGAACAATGACAATTTCATTTTTGTTTTGGCAATTTGCTAATAGAATAACAATGAAAAATGAAGTTAAAAGGTTTTTTGGGTTATTTTCATTACTTGCCAACTTTGGAACTATTTTAGCAGGTGTTACAGTAAAAAATTATGCGAATAATTTAGATGTCGGGCACGTAAGAACCTTAATGATAGGGGTTTTGATTACGGGATTTGTAATCCTTTCGATTTATACTTTTATTAATAAAATAGTTTTAAAAGATCCTTTGCTTTATGATGAAAGTAAAGTATCTAAAAAGAAATCTAAAAAAGTTAAAGCAAGCGCTACAGAAGGAATAAAAATTTTAATGAAAAATCCTTATTTTATGCTGATTTGTATTTTAGTATTATCCTATGGAATATCAATAAATTTTTCTGAGATAATAATGGTTTCAAGCATGAAAGAAGTATTTACAAGAGCAGAGTACGGCAGCATGCAAGGTAATCTTTCTATATGTACAGGTGTATTTGCCGGAATTATTATACTTTTCAGTAATGGTATTTTAAGAAAGTTTTCATGGAAAGTAGGAGCTATTATTACTCCATTGGTGTTTTTAATTGGCGGAGGATTGTTTTTGTCGATGATTCTTTATAAACAATTTGTAAGCGCAACAATTTTTGGAATGTCTTCTGCTATGGTAGCTGTTTGGTGTGGAGTTGTTTATGATTCTTTAGCTAAAGGGGTTAAATATTCCCTGTTTGATTCTACAAAGAGTATGGCTTATCTTCCTATTGATGAAAATGAAAGAAATAAAGGACAAGCTGCAGTTGAAATTATTGGTGGACGAGCAGGTAAAGCGGGATCGTCAATTATTCAGCAAATACTACTTTCTTTCCCAAGAACTTTAACAACTGTCACTGGATCTGTCTCTGGATTACTTGCTCATAGTCCTACTATAGTGGCTGCATTTTTCAGTACTGTTATTATATGGATTGCTGCTGTTCTTAAATTAAGTGATAAATACGAGAAAAAGATAAAAGAAAATGAATCTTCTTTATAAAATTTAAAAGGGCTTGAAAGCCCTTTTTTTATGCTTTATAAAAAACTCCCTGCTGTCTAATTCGCAGGTGTAAATTATAATGTATTATAATTATTTATATATTCAGACTTAGAGTTGTTGTTAGAATAAAAACATATTAGATGTTTAATATTGTGCTTAACACTACTCTTTTTTACTTTTGAATTTTAACTCACTCTCTTTATTGTTTTAGGTTGTTATAAAAAACTGAACTTTTCACAGCTATAAAGTGAGGAAGTACCGAAAAAACGCTACCAATTATTTGATTAAATATTTATTACTACCACCAAAAAACTTTAGAAAGATTTTCTTCACCGATCTTTTTTCATTGAATAAGCAAGCAATCTTGCTATTTCTATCTCAAATTCATGAAAATTTCCTTTGAATCCGCATTCTTTGCAAAAAGAGAATATTTCTTCTAATGTTTTCTTTTTCTTAAAATTATTTCTTAATTTTTCATCTTCTATTATTTTAGTTATAGTGTTTATTAAATTTTTAAAAATTTCATTCAAAATTATCACCTCGTAAATTATTAAACTATTCGATGGTTATAATACTTTAAACTTACCGTATCCTGAAATTTTATTAAATAAAAAAGTAGCACGTGTAGCTATATCAGGTCCAGAAATCATAATTTTGGAAATCACAGAATTTTTACTTTGTTTAGCAGCTTGAGCAGAAATTGTATTTATTTTCGAAATATTGTTTAAGTTTGAGGCACAGGCTGATTGAAAATAGGGGAGAATACTTGTTGAAAGAGACAGTAAAGAAAGATTCAGAGCTATACACCTGCGAAAAGTTTTATAGCTTTTTCGTTTTGATTTTTTTTTTAAATTTATTTTTATGTACATTGAAGACTCCTTTGGCATTCTTGAAATAATATTACCTTATTATGTTAACACTTAATTTCAAAAGTGTCAAGGAATCTATAAAATAAAAACACGCCGTTTTTAAACGGCGTACTTTTGGAATTTAATTTATAAGGTACGACTTAATAAGTGCTTTTAAAAGCTCATACCTATCAACCTTTTGTATTATACTCCGAGCATTGTTGTGAGTAGTAATATAGGTTGGATCTCCAGAAAGTAAATACCC